>DASZQY010000164.1:0-7258 GCA_035549395.1 Bauldia sp. | reverse complement strand
GTCGAGCACCTGGGCGCCGTTGGCGACCTGCTCGCGCGCGACATCGAGCGCAGCGGCATAGTCGCCGGCCGTGATCAGCTTGCGGAACTTCGCCGAGCCGGTGACGTTCGTGCGCTCGCCGATATTGACGAAGGTGGCGGTCTGGGTGGTCATCGCCCGTACTGACTACGCTGCGCTCTCGAAAGGCTCCAGCCCCGACAGGCGGAGCTTGGGATCGACGTGCGGGAGCGCGCGGGGGGCGACGCCCTCGACAGCGCCGGCGATGGCGCGAATGTGCGCCGGCGTCGTGCCACAGCAGCCGCCGACGACATTGACCAGGCCGGAACGCGCGAACTCACCGAGCATCGCGGCCATCGCCTCGGGGCTTTCGTCGTACTCGCCGAACTCGTTGGGCAGGCCGGCGTTGGGATAGGCGCAGACCAGCGTATCGGCGGCGCGGCCGATCTCGGCGATGTGGCCACGCATCTCCTTGGCACCGAGCGCGCAATTAAGCCCAATGGTCAGCGGATGGCTGTGGCGCACAGAATACCAGAAGGCGGTCGGCGTCTGGCCCGAGAGCGTACGGCCGGAAAGGTCGGTGATCGTGCCCGAGATCATGATCGGCAGACGCACGCCCTTCTCGGCGAACACCTGCTCCACCGCGACGATGCCAGCCTTGGCATTCAGCGTGTCGAAGATCGTCTCGAACAGGATGAGATCGGCGCCGCCATCGATGAGGCCGCGGGTAGCCTCGGCATAGGCCGTGACCAGCTCGTCGAACGAGATGTTGCGGAAGCCGGGATTGTTGACGTCGGGCGAGATCGAGGCCGAGCGATTGGTCGGTCCGATCGAGCCGGCGACGAAGCGCGGCCGGTCGGGCGTTTCCTTCGTCACGATATCGGCGGCCTCGCGCGCCAGCCGCGCGCCGGCGAGGTTGAGCTCGTAGGCGTAGTCCTCCAGCCCATAGTCGGCCTGCGCGATCCGCGTCGAGGCGAAGGTGTTCGTCTCAACGATGTCGGCGCCGGCGCGGAAATAATAGAGGTGGAAGCCGCGGATGGCGTCCGGCTGCGTCAGGATGAGCAGGTCGTTGTTGCCCTTGAGGTCGCGATGCCAGTCCCTGAAGCGCTCGCCGCGGTAGTCGGCCTCGGTCAGCTTCAGGCCCTGGATCAGCGTGCCCATGGCGCCGTCGATGACCAGGATTCGCCTGGCGGCAGCGGCGCGGATGCGCTCTTCGGCGGTGTTGGTCATGGCTGAACTCCGGACTGCATGAACTCAAGACGGTTGCCGAACGGGTCTTCGACGTGGAAGCGGCCCTGGGTCGCGGTTTGGGCGCGGCTGGGCTCGAACCCGACGCCGATCAGCGTACGCTCGAGCGCATCGAGGTCATCGACCAGAAACGCCGCGTGGGCAATCGGCGACGGGCGAAAATCGGGATCGACGCGGAAATGCACCTGCTGGCGGCCGGCTGCGACCCACAAGAACGCGCGGCCGCGCGCCGCCGCCGGGCGCTCTATCTCGGTGAGCCCGAGCACGCCGAGATAGAAGTCACGACACTGCTGCTCGCCGCCGCGCGACACCAGCAACTGGACGTGATCGAGGCCGAGGACCGTCGTCATGCCGCCGCCTCCCCGGCTGCGACCGATCTGGTCGGCCGCAGGCCCAGCAGGTAACAGACGGCATAGACCAGGTCGGCACGGTTCATCGTGGTGAAGTGCAAGCGCGTGACGCCGCGATCGACGAGATCGAGCGCCTGCTCGGCGGCGACGGCCGCCGCCACCAACTGACGCGTGGTGGGGTCATCTTCAAGGCCTTCGAAACGCGCGGCGAACCACGGCGGCACCGACGCCCCGGCCTTGGCGGCGAACTTGGCCGTCTGCGTGAAATTCAGGACCGGTATGAGACCGGGCACCACCGGTACGTCGATGCCGGCGGCCCGAACGCGCTCGAGGTAACTATCGTAGAGATCATTGTCGAAGAAGAACTGGGTGATGAGACGATCGGCGCCGGCATCGACCTTGCGCTTTATGTTGTCGAGCTCGACTGCCCAGTCCCGGCTTTCCGGATGACGCTCGACATAAGCCGAGGCCGAAATCTCCATGCCCGGATGGCGGCGCTTGATGCCCGCGATGAGATCGGCGGCGTGGCTATAGCCTTCCGGGTGCGGAATGTAGGGCGTGCCGACGCCGGCGACCGGATCGCCGCGTAGCGCGACGATGTGGCGTACGCCGATCGCGGCGTAACTGTCGACGATCGCGTCGATCTCGGTCCGGCTCGCACCGACACAGGTGAGATGTGCGGCTGGAGTAAGCTGCGTCTCGGTGAGGATGCGTTTCACCGTGCCGTGGGTGCGCTCCCGCGTCGAGCCGCCGGCGCCGTAGGTGACCGAGACGAACGACGGCGCGAGCGGCGCCAGGCGCTCGATCGAGTGCCACAGCGTCTCCTCCATCTGTTCGGTCTTCGGCGGGAAGAACTCGAACGAGACCGAAAGCCGATGATCGGCGCCGACGATGCGGCTATGACGATTGGCGGCATCCATCACGCGACCTCGCGGGCGCCGGCAACCGCCATGCGGCGATCGCGCGCCAGCCACAGCGTCACGGTGAGCTTGCCGGCACCGGCGGCCGGGAGATCGACGGCGGCATCCAGCGCCAGACCCGATGCCTCGATCCACTGGCGCATGGCGGGCTTGGCGATGCCGAGGCGGCGATGAGCGTGCCTTTCGCGCAGGAACTCGAGGTCGTGCGGCGCGAAGTCGACGACCAGCAGGCGACCGCCGGGACGCAGCACCCGTGCCGCCTCCGCAATCGCGCGCTCCGGCTCGTCGAGATAGTGGAGCACCTGATGGATGGTCACGACATCGAACGAATTCTTGGCGAACGGCAGGTGCTGGATGTCGCCCAGGCGGACCTGCGCATTGCCGACGTGGGCGCGGTCGAGATTGGCGCGGGCGACCGCCAGCATCGGCGCCGAGGCATCGATGCCGATGGCGCGCACGGCCAGCGGCGCCAGCAGTTCCAGCAGCCGGCCGGTCCCGGTGCCGAGATCGAGCAGGCTGTCGAACGCACGATCGCCGAGCGCCTTGCGGATCGCCGCCTCGACGGCAGCGTCGGCGACGTGCAGCGCGCGAAGGGTGTCCCAATCGCCAGCGTTGTCGGCGAAGTAGCGCCGCGCCGCCTCGGCGTGCTCGTGCTTCACCGCGGCCAGGCGTTCGCGGTCGCGGGCCAGCACGGGATCGCCAATGTCGAGCAGCCCGAGCACGTCACCGGCGAGGCGCCGCGTCACGCCGCCATCGGTCAGGCGATAGAACACCCATGCCCCTTCCGGATAGCGGTCGATCAGACCGGCCTCCGACAGGAGCTTCAGGTGGCGCGAGATACGCGGCTGGGACTGCCCGAGGATGGCCGTGAGATCCTTCACGGTAAGCTCGGTCTCGCGCAGCAGCGCGAGGATGCGCAGGCGCGTCGGCTCGCCGGCCGCCTTGAGCGCGGTCAGGACCGTATCGAGCGGCAATGCCGGAGCAGCAGCAGCCATCTTCCCTCGCGAGAGATATAAAGATATACTTATACGTATCACGAGACCGGCGCAAGGCCGACAGCTCAAGCCCTTAGTGCGACGATGAAAAGCCGCGGAAACGGGAAGATGACGCGGCCGTCAACCTGCGCCGGATAGGCCTTAGCGATGGCCGCCTGATAGGCCGCGAGATAGGCGGCGCGTTCGGCTGAGTCCAGCCGGTCGAGATAGGGCCGGAGGCCGGTAGCTTTCACCCATTCCACGATCTCGGCCGGGCCGGCCAGCACATGATGATAGGTCGTGCGCCAGATGTCGACGCGCGCCATCAGCGGCTTCAGGCGATCGTAGTACGCGCCGACGGACGGGATTGGATCGCGTGCGATCGGCGTGGCGAACTTCGCGGCAAAGAACGGGCGCGCCGCGACCTCGCGCATGAGGGCGTGAGATGGCTCGTCGAGGTTGTCCGGAACCTGCATGGCCAGCACGCCGCCCGGCGCCAGACCCCCGACGAGGCGGGCGAGAACGGCGAGATGATCAGGCACCCACTGGAAGACGGCATTACCGAACAGGAGGCCGACCGGCGTATCGGGCATCCAGGTTGCGACATCAGCTTCCGCGAAAGACACGGCCGGCAGGCGCTTGCGGGCGGCCGTAAGCATTTCCGGCGACGTGTCGATGCCGGTTATGCGCGCACTGGGAAAACGCGCGGCGATGAGTTCGGTCGAGTTGCCCGGGCCGCAGCCGATATCGACAGCCGTGGCGACCTCGGTCGCCGGAACATGCGACAGCAGGTCAAGCGCCGGGCGCGTGCGCTCGTCCTCGAACTTCAGGTACTGGGCCGGCGACCAGGTATCCACCACGCGCAGAGTCTCCGCACAACGCAAGTCAGCGGTACGTCGTAGGCGCGCGCGCCATCGTCGGCAACGGGGTCGGCAACGGGGACAAGCGCCGAAGTTATCCCCGCGGCCGAAATGCCGCCGAGACTTGGCGCCATGATCGACCGACACGCCTTTTTCGACCGCATCCGCCAGCCCCTGTTCGACGGCAGGCTTCGCCAGAGCCAAGTGGACGGGCTTACCGCCCTCCTCGATGGCTGGGAGCGCGACCACGCCGGCGCGGACCGCCACTGGCTGGCGTACGCACTGGCCACCGCACACCACGAAACCGGCCGCGAGCTGCAGCCGATCCGCGAGGAAGGCAGCGACGCCTACCTGACGCGCCTGTACGACATCGGTGGCGAGCGCCCGGCGCTCGCCCGCCGGATGGGCAACATCGAACCCGGCGACGGCGTGCGCTACTGCGGGCGGGGTTTCGTGCAACTGACGTGGAGGAACAACTACGCCGCCATGTCGCCGATCGTATGCATCGACCTGGTGCGTTTTCCCGAGCGCGCGCTCGAGATCGGACCGGCGACAGAGATCCTGTTTCACGGCATGATCGCCGGCAGCTTCACCGGCGCGAAGCTGGGTGATTATTTCGATCGCGTCCACGCCGATTGGAAAGGCGCGCGGCGGATCGTCAACGGCAGCGACCACGCTGCCCTGATCGCAGGGTACGCACGGGCGTACGCCAACGCCCTAGCCTGAGCTGTGGGCGCTTGCCGCGACCGCCATCAGACTGTCGTCTGCATGTCATACTGGGCGGGAGCCGCCATCCCGCCGTGCCGCTCCGATGACCCAGACCTCTCCGCCGAACCTTCCGGTCAGCACCTGGCACACGCTTGCCGCCGGCCTGACCGCCGGCCTCGTCGCCATCGTCCAGTCGGTGGGCATGGGGAGCCTGCTCGCCGCATCGGCGCCGCAGTTCGCATCGGTCTTCATCGGCATGGCGCTGTTCTCCAGCGCCGTCGTCGGCGCGATCACGCCGCTATTCAGCGCCAGCCCACTCGTCATCGCCACGACGCAGGGCGTGTCCACGGTCGCCCTCGCCGCGATGGTGCGCGCAGTCGCCGCAGGGACCGGCGGCCTTGCCCCCGGGGCCGCGCTCACGACCCTCACCGCAGCCATCGCTCTGGCCACAATCACCACGGCGCTGTCCGCGCTGCTTCTCGGCGTGTTCCGGCTGGGGAGGTTCATCCGCTTCGCCCCCTTCCCCGTCATCGCGGGATTCCTGGCCGGGTCCGGCTGGCTGGTGCTGCGCGGCGGGCTCGACGTGATTGCCGGACGGCCGATCATGGACGGTCTGCTCCACCCGGACTACGGGCTGCTCGTGAAGCTCGCCGCCGGCACCGCTTTCATCGTTGTCGTCGTTGGCCTCGAACGCGCGACCAAAGTGCGCGTCGTCTTGCCGACCGCTGTCGCCGCCGCGCTCGCGCTGTTCAACGCCAGCGCCGCAATCGGCCATCTCAGCCCAGACACGCTGCGAGCCGCCGGATGGCTGATCGCTCTGCCGGGCGCCACGCACCTGTGGCCGCCGGTGGCGCCGGGCGACATCGCCAGCGTCGACTGGCGCGCGATCTTGCCGGCGCTCGAATATCTGCCTTCGGCAATCGTGCTCACCATCGTCGCGCTGCTCATGAACGCGACGAGCATCGAACTCGCCGAAAAGCGCGACCTCGACCTCGACAACGAGCTGCGCACCGTCGGCGCCGCCAATATTCTTGCCGGAATGGGCGGCGGTCTGCCCGGCTTCCACTCCCTGTCGCTGACGTTTCTCGCCAACCGTCTCGGCGCCCGCAGCCGCCTCACGGGGCTGATCGTCGCCCTCACCTGCGTGGCGGCGCTGGTGCTGGGCACCGGGATGCTGAGCATCGTGCCAACGCCGTTGCTCGGCGCGATGCTGCTGTGGACCGGCGCAACGCTGCTCATCGAATGGGGCTTCCGTTCCTACGCACGCCTCTCGCGCTGGGAATATGCCATCGTCGTCCTCATCTTTCTCGCCATCGCCGTCACCGGCTTCGCGTGGGGGCTGTTCGTCGGCATCGTCGCGGCACTACTGCTGTTCGTCGTGGAATACGGCCGCGTCGACATCGTGCGCATGCTGGTCACCGGCCGCGACTACCAGAGCAGCGTCGACGTTTCCGAGGAGCGAGAGCAGACGCTTCAGCGTCACGGCAACGCGATCCTGATCATGCGGCTGCAAGGATTCCTGTTCTTCGGCACCGCCGAGCGCCTGCGCCAGCGCGTCGAGAGCAAGGCGGCTACCCCCGACGAAGGCCGCGCCGATTTCATCGTCATCGACTTTCGTCGCGTAACCGGAATCGATTCCTCGACCGTCCTAAGCTTCATCCGGCTGAGCCAGACGGCGATCCGCGAGAATTTCACGATTGCCTTGACCGGTGTTGCGGAAGCTACGCGGGCCAGCATGTTGCGCGGCGGACTCGAGCTCGATGAAGGCGCGCCGATCCGCTTCTTCCCGGATTTCGACGCCGGCCTCAAATGGTGCGAAGACGAGTTGCTGGCGCATGCGGCGCCGGGCTACGTCGCCAACGCGCTCCGTCCGCTCGGCGAGCGGCTGACCGGCATCCTCCGCGACGAGAAGCTCGCGGCGACGGTCGCGGCCTACTGCGAACGCATGGAAGTTGCTGCCGGGGAGCGCCTGATCGAGCAGGGCACGCCATCGGCCGACATCTTCTTCATCGAAGCCGGGCATGCGGCGGTGGCGATCGTCTCGCCCGGCCACGCGCCTATCCGGCTGGCGACCATCGGGCCCGGCGCAATCGTCGGCGAGGTCGCGTTTTATCTCGGCGAGGAACGCTCGGCGTCGGTGATTGCCGAGCAGGACCTGATCGCGTGGCGTCTGTCGCGCACCAGCATGGACCGCCTGCAGG
>DASZQY010000163.1:0-5243 GCA_035549395.1 Bauldia sp. | reverse complement strand
ATGGCGCTCCCCGCCTTCGCCGCCGGGACCGGACCGTATGGCAGTTGCCCCGGACGCTGGTCGACGCCGCCGGAGCGGCTGTCGCCGCCCGAACGCGCCGCCGCCGGCGCGCTTTACACGGCGCTGATGACGGAGACGTGCCTCAGGCTCGCCGGCGCCAGCGGGCCGGTCATCGTCGAGGGGCCATTTGCCAACAACGCCGCGTTCCTTGCCGCGCTGGCGGCGCTCGTTCCGGCGCCGGTGATCGCGCGGCCGGACGCCACCGGCACGACCGACGGCGCGGCGCTGCTGGCCTTCGGCCCGCAAGCGGCGGCGCCCATCGAATACGCCCCAGCGGTCGCGCCGCTCGCTTTCGATCTCGGTGCATACGCGGCGCGCTGGCGCACCGCGGCCGACGCCGCGCTGAGCGGCGCCCGGCGCTAGGACGGCTCAGCCGGCGAGCCAGCCGAACGCCTGCTTCCACAGCTTCGCGTATCCGTCCCAGGCGATGAATTCCGGCGGCAGCCAGTGCGGGCCGATGTCCGAGGTCCAGGCCAGCGTGCGGCCCTTGCCCGCCTTGCCGGCGACCAGCAGCGGCTTCTCGCCATACGCGTCATCCGCGGTGGCGAGCACATCGGCGCCGCGCTTCGCCTTCACCTCGTTGAAGCCGAGCAGGTACGGCCACTTGGCACCGAGGCCGGCGGTGACCGGATGCTTCTTCGCCTTGACCACCGGGTGGAAGCCCTCCGGCACCTCGACGCGATCGTCCCAGGGCAGGATCTCGACCGGCAGCACGTCCTCGATCGCGGTGCCGTGGTAGCGCGCGCCGCCGTTGATGCCCTGGAAGGAGTAGTAGCCGCCGACCATCATCAGCCCGCCGCCGGCGCGCACGAAATCGCGCACGAGGTTGAGGCGGTTCGGCGTGCGCTGGCTCTTGATCCACGTGTCGGGATGCAGCAGCAGCGTGTTGGCGCCGATGTCGGAGAGCACGATCACATCATAGGCAGCCAGCGCCTCGAGCGAGGCGGGGAAGGCGGTCTGAGCCTCATGCGAAGGCATGTAGGTGAGGTCGATGTCGCTGCCCTTCAGCGCCGCGACGAGGGGCTCGGCGCCGAGGTGGAAGGTGACGCTGCCGAACTGGTCGAATCCCTTGAAATGCGTGGCCGCGCTCACCCACGATTCTCCGGCCAGCAGCACGCTCGTCTTTGCCATTTTTCACGTTCCCCCGGTGTGCCGGCGCCCGGCCGGCGAAAAACTCATCAACGGCGGCGCACGATGCGCTCACTTTTTCATCTTGACCATTCTAGCATCGATAACTAAAAAAGTTGACCATCATTCAACTTTGCTCGTAACTGGGCAAGGATGGGGAGAATAGAGAACACAACCACTGATAGAGTGGCTGTGCAGGGGCGCTGTTGTTCACGCCGGGGGGCCGTTAGACTTGGCGTATAACTGGCACTTCGAAGTACTGCTGCCGTACTGGCCAGTCTTCGTCAATGGTGCGATCAAGACGTTGCAGCTGACCTTCGGTGCCGCCGCGCTCGGCGCCGTCATCGGCTTGCCGGCCGGCATCGGCCGGGAATCGCGCATCGCCCCGGTGCGTTACGTGATGACCGCCTACATCGAGTTCATCCGCGGCACGCCCGCGCTCGTCCAGATCGTCTGGATCTACTACTGCCTGCCGATCCTGACCGGCCTCCAGCTCGGCGCCATGAGCACGATGATCATCGCGCTCGGCATCCACGAGGGCGCCTACATCGCCGAGATATTCCGCGCCGGCATCGGCGCCGTCGATCGCGGCCAGTTCGCGGCCGCCTATTCGCTCGGCATGTCGCGCATGCGCGCCCTCCGCCGCATCATCCTGCCTCAGGCGGTGCAGAAGATGGTGCCGCCCTTCGTCAACGAGTTCGCCAACCTGCTCAAGGTGACGACGCTGGGCTCGGTGATCGCCGTCAACGAGCTGCAGCACAGCGCCACCGGGCTGATCTCGGTGATCTATCGTCCGCTCGAGGTCTATACCGCGCTCGCCGCCGTCTTCTTCGTCATCACCTATCCCCTGATCTTCCTCGCCGGCCGCCTCGAGCGCCGCCTGAGCAGCCGCGTCTGATGGCCCAGGACGCGCCCATCCTCCGCCTTGCCGGCGTCACCAAGAGCTACGGCGATCATCGCGTGCTCGATGGCATCGACCTCGACGTTTTCCAGCACGACGTCGTCGCCATTATCGGCCGCAGCGGTTCGGGCAAGAGCACGCTGCTGAAGTGCGTGAATTTCCTGGAGCCGTACGACGGCGGTTCGATCCGCTTCAACGGCGAGCTGGTCGGCTACGTCGAGACCGATGGCAAGCGCCGGCTGGCCAAGGATTCGGTTACCCGCGTCCTGCGCAAGCAGTTCGGCATGGTCTTCCAGAACTTCAACCTGTTCCCGCACAAGACGGTCATCGAAAACGTCATCGAAGGCCCGACCCAGGTTCTGGGGGAAGCGAAGGCGGAGGCGATCGTCCGCGCCGAGCAGTTGCTGGCGCGTGTCGGCCTTTCCGAAAAGCGCGACGCGCGCCCCTCGACGCTTTCGGGCGGCCAGCAGCAGCGTGCCGCCATTGCCCGCGCGCTGGCGATGAGGCCCAAGATCATGCTGTTCGACGAGCCGACGTCGGCGCTCGATCCCGAGCTCGTCGGCGAGGTGCTGGCCGCGATCCGCGAGCTCGTCGCCGAGGGCATGACGATGATGATCGTCACCCACGAGATGGCCTTCGCCCGCGACGTCGCCACGCGCGTCATCTTCATGGACCAGGGGCGCATCGCCGAAGAGGGGCCGCCCGGGACGATCTTTACCAATCCGAGGGAGAGCCGAACGCGTGAATTCCTCGCGCGGGTGCTCAGATAGAAGAGGGGAGTTACTGGCATGCTTCGCAATCCGATGAAATGGCTCGTCGCCGGCGCGGCCGCGTTGGCGCTGAGTGGAATGGTGGCTCAGGCCGAGGCCCGCACGCTCGACCAGATCATCTCGAGCGGCGAGCTCAGGATCGGCTACGTCGTCACCCCGCCGAATGCGATCAAGGATCCCGCCACCGGCGACCTGTCCGGCTACGACGTCGAGATGATCAAGGCGATCGCCACCGAGATGGGGCTGAAGCCGACGTTCGTCGAAACCGACTGGGGCACGTTCGCCGCCGGCCTGCAGGCCGACCAGTTCGACATCTCGATCTGCCCGACCTTCGCGACCATCAAGCGTTCGATGGCGGTGCTGTTCACCCGTCCGATCATCTTCGCCGGTAACGGCGCCTTGGTGAAGGCGGACGACAACCGCTACAAGACGTTCGCCGACATGAACAATCCCGATACCCGCATCGCGGTGTTGCAGGGCGGCCAGGCCGAAGACTTCGCGCGCCGCACGATGCCGAACGCCAACATCATCTCGCTGGCCTCGAGCGACCTGACTGCCGGCATGGTCGAGGTGCTCGCCGGCCGCGCCGACGTCGGCATCGAGGACTCGTATACGGTCAACGAGTTCGTCCACAAGCAGCCGTCGACGAAGAATCTCTTCGCGGCCGATCCGTTCAACCTGACGCCGGTTGCCTGGGCGGTGGCGCGTGGCAACAACGACCTCGTCGCCGCGATCAATTCCGGCCTCAACATCATGCTCTACTCCGGCCGCTACGACGCCATGGCCGTCCCCTACTTCAAGGACGATCCGGTGCCGAACGGCTACGAGGAGAAGCCCGCCTACGCCGTCTTCCCGGCTGGTCTGCCCGGCGCCGCCAACTAGAAGCAGAAACTGGACGGAATCTCTCCCTGACCTGGGTGGCGCGGCGCCTGCCGTCGCGCCACCTCTTTCCCGACCGCGCCTGCCAAACCGGAGTCCGTGACATGGCGAACCCCTATCCTTCGTGGCAAGAAATCTCGCGTTCCGACGCGTACGAGGGCAAGCACTACCCGAAGCTCGCCGATGACACGCCGACGTTCCTGGGCGTGCCGCACGCCGTCAGCAAGGACGACCTCAAGGGTGCCGACGTGGTCATCATCGGCGCGCCTTACGTCGCCGGCTGGGGTGCCGACTTCGCCGGCGTCGGCAAGGGCGAATGGCTGGCTTCACCGAAGCGCGTGCGCCAGCAGTCCGGCCGCTACTTCAGCTACATTCTCGACTTCGACATGGATGTTTTCGAGGCCATGAAGGTGGTCGACTACGGCGACGCTGCCATCCCCGCGCGCGCCAACGAGGAGGCGACCGTCGACGTGATCCTCGAGGCCCAGGCCGCGGTCGAATCCAAGGTCAATGACGCCCTCGACGTCGGCGCCGTGCCGATCGTGATCGGCCAGAACTCGCCCTGCGGCTCCTTCGCCATCGCCAAGCCGGTGTCGGAGCGCTTCAAGGGCAACATCGGCATGATCAGCCTCGACACGCACTGGGATTCGCGGCCAGTCGACACCTCGACCTACGATCCGCGCATCGCCGGGGCTTCGAACTGGAAGGCGAACGTCTATCGCGACCTCAAGAATTTCCTGCCGAAGAATCTCGTCGAGATCGGCGAGCGCGGCATGCTCGAATACGCCGACATCCTGCGCCGCTACTATCGCAACGGCGCCAACTTCGTCTCCTCGTGGCGGCTGCGCACCGAGCTCGGCATCGAAGGCACGGTGAAGCTGCTGCCCAAGGCGTTCGAGGGCACCGACGCGGTCTACTGCCATTGGGATATGGACGTGATCGGTGGCGCGGGTCCTGCATCGGGCGACATCATGGGCGAACTCGCCGAGCCGATCGGGCTCACCGACTATGAAGTGATCCGCCTCGCCCACGAATCGGGCAAGCTCGGCGCCAACGCGCTTTCCTTCATCTGCATACCGCCCGGCTCGGCGGTCATGTATCGCGTCGTCGTGTTCTGCATCATGTACTTCATTGCCGGGCTGGCGATGAGGAAAAATGCCGCCAAATGATCCCGCCGAAACGGGGCGGATAATCCGCGCCGTTCGCAAGAAGCTGGGGCGCACGCTGGCCGAGCTGGCCGAGGAGTGCGGCTGCACCGTCAGCTTCCTGTCGAAGCTGGAAAACGGCCGCACCACCCCGTCGCTGAACATGCTGCACCGGATCGCGGCCTCGCTCGGCGTCAACATCGGCACGCTGGCGCCGCAGGAGAATGGTGGCAGTGCGCGCATCGTCCGCGCCAAGGACCGGCCGACCCTCGGCGCGCCGCTGATCCGCAGCGGCGACGGCATCAAGCTCGAGCTGCTTTCGGGGCAGAGCGACGGCGAGCTGTTTCAGGTCAACCTCCA
>DASZQY010000162.1:0-2749 GCA_035549395.1 Bauldia sp. | reverse complement strand
GCGTCGGCTACTGCGTCAGCGAGGCGACAGTCTGCGGCGCCGGCGGCGCGTTGCCGAAGAGCGCGTCGATGCGGGAGCGCTCCTTCTCGAAGGAATCGAGATTGGCGCCGTCGAGCGTCCGCCCCCGGGGCAGGCGCACGCGCAGGGGATCGACCGGCTGGCCGTTGACGCGGATCTCGAAGTGCAGGTGCGGGCCGGTCGACAGGCCGGTCGACCCGACGTAGCCGATGATCTGGCCCTGGTGAACGACGACGCCGGGCTTGATGCCCTTGGCAAACGCGGTCTGGTGGCCGTAGGCGGTCTCGTAGCCGTTGGTGTGCTTGATCAGCGTGAAGTTGCCGTAGCCGTTCGACGGACCGGCGCGCTCCACGACGCCGTTGCCGGCGGCGAGGATGGGGGTGCCCTTCGGCGCGGCATAGTCGACGCCGGGATGCAGGCGCTTGTAGCCGAGGATCGGATGGACGCGCCAGCCGAACGGCGAGGAAATGCGCGCGTTCACGGTGAGGGGCTTGCGGACCAGGAACTTCTTCGCGCTGCGCCCGTCCTCGTCGTAGTAGTCGGTGACCCCGTCGTCGGGTGTGGTGAAGCGATAGAGACGTCTTTCGACACCGCCGATGGTGAGTGAGGCGTAGAGGATCTGTCCGTCGCCGGCGTCCTTGTCGGCGGGATCGGGCATCGAATGGAAAATCTCCATCGAGTCGCCCGGGGCAATGCGTGTCGTGTAGTCGACGTCGTAGGCGAAGGCGCGGATGAGATCGTCGATCAGATCGGGCGGCACCTGCTGCGCCAGTGCCGTTTCGTAGATGGCGTCGTAGAGCTTCGGTGGGCCGCTGCTGGTGTCCGGCGCCGGCGCCGCCGGTGCTTCGGCGTAGAGCTCGGGCGTTGCACTGGGCTCGTCGGCGCGCACGAAGGCGTTGTTGTCGGCGCGCGCCACCGTCGCCTGATGGGCCCCGTTGTCGTAGATCGAAACGCGGATCGGACGGAGCACGCTCTGGGCCGATTTCGGCTGGTCGTCGCCGGTGTCGGCGGTGTCGTCGTCGGAGTTGGCCGTGTCGAGCGCGGCTGCCGATGGGTCGGTGGCGAAGGCGATGCGGATCTTCTGGCCGGGCCGCAGACGGCTGACGTCGACGAGCTGCGAGAGCGCGGCGATGATCTCGTCGGCATCGTCGCCGCTGATCGCGTTGTCCTGGAAGAGGGCGCGCAGGTTCTCCGGCTTGTCGACGGCGATGATCTTCTCCTGGTAGCCGTCGTCGAGAGCAGCATCGGTGCTCTTCACGATGCTGGAGACGTTTTCCTGGACGATCTTGACGCCGTCCGTACCGGCGCCGGTCGTGGGGTCGCCGTTGTCGTCGAGGGCGACGGCGTCGCTCGAGGTATCGTCATCGCCGAGGTGGGCGAAGGCGCGCACGATCTGCTCGACCTCGGCATCGTCGAACGCGACGGTCGGTTCGAGGTCGGCGTTCGCCACCGGAAAATCGGATGCCTTGATGGAGACGTCGCCGGCTACCGCGGCGCCATACACGGCATCCTGCGCGGCGCTGCTGGCGTTGCCGTCGCCGGAGTCGGTCGGCGTTGTCGTCGCCACCGACGCGTTGCCGTCATCCGTGGCGTCTGCGGCGTCCGGTGCATCGGGTGCCGAGGTGTCGGCGAAGATCTTCAGCGGATCGTACGTCGGCACCTTGGCGACGATGTCGGGGCTCGCGCTGCCCAGCACGGCGTGAATCTTGACGAACGGTTCCAGCTTGAAGAAGTCGCGCTGGCCCTGGCGGGTCGCGGTCGAGACCTGAACGATCTGACGGCTGGTGGTGGCGACCTGGACGTCGGTCTGATTCAGGCGATCGCCCTTCTCGCCGAAGATGATGTTGCTGGTGGTGTCCAGCACCGCGGCGAAGGAGTCGGGCAGCGAGGCGAACTGGTTCGGATTGGACAGCGCGGCCATCAGTGCGGCGCCCATCAGGAAGATGGAGGTGACGCCGGTGAGGACGGTTCCGGTCAGCCAGCGCCAGGAAACGGCGCGCGGGATCGGCGCCTTGTCGGCCTCTTCGTCCTCGCCGACAAGCAAGGGCGGCTCGTTGCCGAGATCGATGGTGCCGGCGGCAGACCCATAAGTGATGATTCCGAGGCGGCTCCCCCTCACGATGCCTTAGCTTCCCCCGCTTTGGCCGCCGCGGCCGGTGACTGGTGGCGGTTCCTCCTCGGAGACGCCAAATCAGACCGGCGAACTTGCCTTGCGTCGCGAATCGATGTCAACGCACTCACCGCCTGTCCGCGGTAAAGTGCGGGCGGCTTTTGGGCGCTAATATGGCCGCCGGACTGGCAAATCCGGCCCGCAATCCGGCGCGCCGAGAAGCGGGGAAAACTCTGCGTTTTTTTGTTTGCCGGGTGTTGACAGGCCGGAAAGCTAACGACTATATACGCCTCACAAACGAGGGCGGCGCCGCCGCTGGCGGCTCTGAGGTTTACCCTCGGTATCTCTCGATGCAAGCCGTGACGCGATCTGCTTCGGCGGATATGTCGTCTCGCATGGTCGCTCCACCGCAAGGGCGGGCGACCAAACGACGGACTTCCGGCTCGTCCGGATTTTTGTCGGTTCTTTGACAAGTAAATCGGAAGAAAGAGAAACGTAGGCGGCGGAGTCCTTGCGGGCAGCCGGTCTTCGGATCGGGTGCCAAAGAGACTTCGGCGGTACTACGTTTTTTTCAAGCCAAACCGTTTGTCCGCGCCGCAAGGTGCGGGTGAATGGAAACGC
>DASZQY010000161.1:0-4078 GCA_035549395.1 Bauldia sp. | reverse complement strand
GCGGTCCTGTTCCACGATGAACGTTGCGGCCACAGCTCCGCCGCGAACGGCCGAGCCGCGGGCCGGCAACGTGTGCGGATCGAGCCGGAAGTCCCGGCTCGGTCCGACGGTTGCTCCGCCGGCCACTGATGACGCCTCTGTGCTCCCTGCGGGTCCGTTTGTTTTGGACCTCGCGTTGAGGACACTATGGCAGGCGGGACTTGGGGCCGGCTTAAGCCGATCGGTGCAATTTGAACGATCGCTGAAAGCCACGCACCGCGGGGATTCGCAGCGTTTACAATACCTTACCGGGATTCATTATGCCGTTGGGATCGAGGGCCGCCTTGACCGCGCGCATCGTCGCCAGCTCGACCGGTGACTTCACCTCGGCCAGCATTTCGCGCTTCAGCCGGCCGATGCCGTGCTCGGCCGAGATCGTGCCGCCGAGGCCGAGAACGACATCGTGCACAGCGGCATTCATGTCGCTCCAGCGCGCCAGGTAGGCCTGCTTGTCCATGCCTTCCGGCTGGCTGATGTTGAGGTGGATGTTGCCATCCCCGAAGTGGCCGAACGCGAATGGACGACAGCCCGGCACGACTTTCTGCGCCACAGCAGCCGCACGCGTCAGAAGCTCCGGGACCCTGCCGACCGGAACGGCGACATCGTGCTTGATCGAGCCGCCCAGATGTTTCTGCACCTCCGACAGCGTTTCGCGGATGCGCCAGAAGTCGGTTGCCTGCTGGACCGATTGCGCAAGCGCTCCGTCTTCGACCACACCGTTTTCGCTGCCTTCCGCGAAGATCGCTTCCAGTGTCGCGTCAGCGGCATTCTGGGAAAGCGCCGACGATACCTCGAGCAACATGTACCAGGCGTGCGGCGTCGTTAGTGGATCGCGCGCGCCGGGAACGAAGCGCACGACGGTCTCGATGGCAAAGCGCGGCATGATTTCAGCCGCCGTCAGCGATCCGCCGGCATTGGCCCGCGCGATGTGGAGCAACGCCAGCGCCGCCGTCGGGTCGGTGACGCCAACGAAGGCGACACCGACGCCTTTCGGGCGCGGAAAAAGCTTCAGCACCGCACCTGTGATGATGCCGAGCGTGCCCTCCGCTCCGATGAAGAGGTCCTTGAGGTCGTAGCCGGTATTGTCTTTACGAAGCGTCCTGAGGCCATTCCAGATCTCGCCGCCGGGCAGCACCACCTCGAGACCGAGCGCGAGATCGCGCATGTTCCCATAAGTGAGAACGGCGGTGCCGCCGGCATTGGTCGAGAGGTTGCCGCCGATCTGGCAGGATCCTTCCGAAGCCAGCGACAGCGGAAACAGCCGGTCGGCTGCCTTCGCCGTCTCCCGCGCCGCAGCCAACGTGACGCCGGCATCGACGATCATCGTGTTATTCGCCGGATCGACGGTGCGGACCCGGTTGAGTCGCGACAACGAGACGACAATTTCGTTACCGGCCGGCGAGGGCATCTGGCCGCCGACGACACCGGTATTCCCGCCCTGCGGCACGATCGGCGTGCGCGTCCGCGTCGCGAGCGCCAGAATGGCGGAGATTTCGGCGACGGAGCCGGGGCGCAGCACGAGCGACGTCGCCCCGCCGAATTTCTCGCGCGGCTCGATCAGGTAAGGCGCGATCGCATCGGGATCTCGCACCGCGTATGCCGAACCGACGATTGCGGCAAACTGGTCGAGCAGATTGGGTGAAGGCGCATCCATGCTGCGCCGATTTGTAGGCGACCGGGCGGCGGGCGTCGAGACACCCGCCGCCCGGCGTTGGAGCACCGGTAGCGGTGGCAGCCGCCGCCGGCACACCGGGGCTGAACTAGTCCTGCTTCACGACGTGCCAGACGCCGCCCTTGCCGTCGCCGTCGACGTCGCCCGGCTTCTTGTCGTTGACCCAGTAGTAGAGGGGCTGTCCCTCGTACGCCCAAAGCTTGATTGCGTTGCCGTCCTTGTCCTTGCCGTCGACGACGGTCCAGTCGCCCGACGCGGTGGCGTCAGCCGGAGCGAGGAAGGGCGGCCAGTTGACGATGCATTTGCCGGTGCAGGACGACATCGTGGCGCCCTTGGCATCGTTGTCGAAGATGTAGAGCGTCATGCCCTTGGCATCCGCGAGCACCTTGCCGGCCGAGCTGTCCTGATAGGTCGTGTCGGGACCGGCGGCAAAGGCGATGCCCGCCGTGAGGCCGGTGAAGAGAAGGGCGGCCGAAAGACCGAGAGTAAACCGTTTCATGAGCGTGTCTGCTCCTGTTTGAGATCGCCGCGCTGACGCGGCTGCTGCACGCACGGTCAACACTCAAACATCAGTTTTATTCTGTCGCTATGATCGCGTTCGCTTGAAGTCTGGCCCTCCTTGGGATAGAGCGCGACTTCCCACCGGAGATCGGGCGCAGAATGGCCGAAAGGGCTGGATTGCTGGCAGGCAGGCGTGGCCTCGTTTTCGGGCTGGCCAACAATCACTCGATCGCCTGGGGGATTGCCAAAGCCTTCGCGACGCAGGGCGCGGAGCTGGCATTCACTTACCAGGGCGATCAGCTCAAGAAACGCGTTGAGCCATTGGCCGCCGAACTCGGCGCCCGCGTTGTCGGACATTGCGACGTTACCGATGCGGCTACCATCGATGCAGTTTTTGCTGAGGTTGCGAAGCAGTGGGACCGCATCGATTTCGTCATCCACGCCATCGGCTTCTCGGATCGGCGTCAGTTGAGCGGGCGCTACATCGAGCTGACGCTCGACAACTTCCTGATGACGATGAACATCTCGTGCTATTCGCTGACGGCGATCGCCCAGCGCGCCGAGAAGCTCATGAAAGATGGTGGCTCGATCGTCACCCTGACCTACTATGGCGCCGAGAAGGTCATGCCCAACTACAACGTCATGGGCGTTGCCAAGGCGGCCCTGGAGGCGAGCGTGCGCTATCTCGCCGCCGATCTCGGCAAGGACGGGATCCGGGTCAATGCCATCTCGGCCGGCCCGATCAAGACGCTGGCCGCGTCCGGCATCGACGATTTCCGCTATATCCTGAAATGGAACGAGTACAACGCACCGCTCCGCCGCACGGTGACCCCTGAGGAGGTCGGCAACGCCGCACTCTATCTTGTGTCCGATCTGGGCAAGGCAGTCACCGGCGAGGTGCTGCACGTTGACGCCGGGTATCATGTCGTCGGCATGAAGGCCGTGGATGCACCCGATATCGCCACCGCGGTAGCCAAGGATTAGCGCAAGCGCGCGCAATCGCGACCTCGCAGCCATTATTGTTTCTGATCAACGCCTTGGACGAGGGTGTGATTTCTTGCTGCGGGCGACGCGAAGAAGGTCATCCTGACAGCTAAACGAGCGGCGTGTCCCAATTTGCCCTTGTCTAACAGTCGCTTAAGGGTTGAGGCAGCCACGGAATGGAAATCCTTTTGGTGTGCGTGTGCTCACACCAACGGTGGGCACGTTTGACACGGATTTGGAAAACCGGCACCTACCAACCGCCCCGTGACATTGATTCTCTTAATGGAGAGCTGTGTCACATGTGGCGCTTCCTGAAAGATCCGAAATTTTGGCGACCAATCGTGAGTGATTGGCTTACGAGATGGGTTCCCTTGGCCGCGCTGATCGTCTTAGGAGGATGGTCACCAGCGGGACAGACAATGCTGACATTGCTACGACTGGCCTTCCGTTAATGGATGCGGTGCCGACGCTTGTCTTTGTCCGTCATGGCGAAACCGACTGGAACGTCGAAGGCCGCCTGCAGGGGCAGCGCGACGTGCCCCTCAATGCCAATGGACGGGTCCAGGCGCGCCGCAATGGCGAGGTGATCCGCCAGCGCCTGCCCGACGCGCTGGCTTTTGATTTCATCGCCAGTCCGTTGTCGCGCACGCGCGAAACCATGGAAATCCTGCGTGCTGCGATGGGCCTGGAACCCAAGGGCTATGCCATCGACCCGCGCCTGCTGGAGATCACGTTCGGCGAGCTCGAGGGCCTGACCTACCGCGACATCGAGCTGCGCGAGCCGGGCTGGTCGCGGGCGCGCCACGCCGACAAGTGGAACTATCTGCCGCCCGGCGGCGAGAGCTATCACATGCTGTCCGTGCGCATCATCGGCTGGCTGGA
>DASZQY010000160.1:0-18698 GCA_035549395.1 Bauldia sp. | reverse complement strand
GAGACCGACGCCATCCGGACGGCAGCCGGACAGATCACTGCAAGCGCGAATGCCCCGATCGTGGTCAACGCCAGCGGCACCTTCGACACGGCGTCGCGCTCGGCAAAAACCAACGCGAAGTTCGCTATCGGCGGCAGCATCGGCTCCTTCGATGGAACCGCTGCGGCGGGCAGCGTGAAAGGCACGGCCAGCGCCGAGTTCGCAGACCTTTCGGTCCTCTCGCCGCTCGCCGGGCACGCGCTCGGCGGGTCGTTGTCGGTGGCCATCGACGGCACGTTGATCGGCACGCAGTCCGCCTTCAAGCTGACCGCGACGGGTCACGATCTCGACATCGGCGAGCCCGCCGCCAAGCGGCTCCTGTCCGGAGAGACGCAGGCGACGGCGGTGGTTGGAATCAAAGGCGGGGCGGTCAGTCTGGACGACATTTCGGTGGCCGGACAGGCAGTCACGGCCAGCGGCAGCGCCAGCCTGGGACCCGACGCGGTGTCCGCCGCGCTGTCCGGCGGACTGTCAGACCTGTCGCTGCTGGCCGACAATTCGTCGGGCGCCGCTACTTTCGATGCCACCGTCAGCGGCTCGCCGCAGCAGCCGAACGTCGACGCGACGATCAAGGTCGCGACCGGCCAACTGGTTGGCAAACCAATACAAAATGCCAGTGTCCGTTTCGTGGGGGCGCCCGCGGCAGGGGGCGGCTGGCAAGGCGCGCTGACGCTCGGCGGGCAGTTCGCTTCCGGGCCGCTGTCGGGCACCGCCAACGCCGCGCTCGACAGCAGCGGAACCCTGTCCGCCCCGGACATCAATCTCACCATCGGCGCCAACAGAATCACGGGTTCGCTTGTCCGCGACGCGTCCGGCTTCCTGTCCGGGTCGCTGAATATCGCGGCCGACGACATCAAGACGCTGGCCGCCCTATTTCTGATCGACGCTTCCGGCACCGCCGGCAAAGCCGCGGTAACGCTGGCGCCGGACAGCGGAAAGCAGTCCGTCCGCGCGACCTTCAGCGGGTCGAAACTGGCCTACCGGACAGCAGCCGCACAGGCCCTGTCCGGCGACGTTTCGGTGGCCGACCTTTTCGGGACACCGGTCGTGTCGGGCAACGTGACGGCGACCGACATCGCGGTCGGCGATTTCCATCTGTCATCGGCCAAGGCGACGGCGAGCGCCGAGGGCGGCACGACACGCTTCACGGCGTCGGCGCAGAACGCGGACCTCAACCTTTCCGGATCGGGAAGCTATGCGCCGGCGAGCGGCGGCACGCAGGTCACGGTGAACACCCTGTCGGGGACGGCCTACAAGCTGCCGGTCCAGCTGACCTCGCCGGTGACGCTCAACCTCGGCTCCGATACCTCGCGCCTCAGCGGCGCATCGCTGGCGCTCGGCGGCGGAACGCTGACTGCCGACGGGACCGTGAGCCCGAACCTCAACCTGACTTTGGTGGCAAGCAACGTCGGCGCGGCGGTCGTCAACGGCTTCGTGCCGGGACTGAACGCGGAAGGCACCGTCAGCGGCCGCGCGACCATCACCGGCAGCCCGGCTGCGCCCAGGTTCGCCTGGCAGATCAACTGGCAGGGGCTGCGCGTAGCGGCGACCCGCAACGCCGGCCTGCCGCCGCTCGCGGTCACCGCCAACGGCAGCGGCGACGGCAAGAGCACGACGCTCGCCGCCAGCATCGGCGGCCTGCCCGGGCTCACCCTGACGACGAACGGGCAGGTGCCGTACTCGGGGCCGGGTCTCAACCTCGCCGTGAGCGGCACCGCGCCGCTGGCGCTGCTGGCGCTGCAATCGAGCCGCGAGCTCAATCTCGGCGGCACGGCGCGTGTCAATCTCACGCTGACCGGTTCGCTCGCCGCGATCGCCACCAACGGCACCATCGACCTCGCCGGCGCGACCATAGCCGACACCGACACCGGCTTCGGCATCACCGGGGCCAGCGGTCGCATCAGCTTCAACGGACACCAGGCGACAACGCAGCAGATCAGCGGGCAGATGATCCAGGGCGGCGGTATCGTGCTCGCGGGCAGCGTCACCGTCGACCAGCCGGGCCTGCCCGCCAACCTGACGGCGCGCGTCAGCAACGGCCGCTACGCCGACGGGCGCGTGATCAACACGACCTTCACGGCGAACCTGGCGCTCAACGGCCCGCTCATCGGCGACGCGACGCTGTCGGGCACGCTCGATCTCGGGCGCACGGAGATCCAGCTGCCCGACCGGCTCGCCGGGACGGCGACGGCCATTCCGGTGACGCACATCAACACGCCGCCAGGCTTCCAGCCACCGCAACTGCGCCAGTCGGAAGCGGCGGCGGGCGCGGGCGGCGCCGGAAGCGGCGGCTTCAGGCTCGATATCACGATCAACGGCGGCCAGTCGGTCTTCGTGCGCGGCTTCGGCATCGATTCGGAGTTCGGCGGGTCGCTCAAGCTGACCGGCTCGCTCGGCAATCCGACAACGATCGGCGCGTTCACGATGAGCCGCGGACGCATCGAGGTGCTGGGACGGCGCTTCGATTTCCAGAGCGGCACGCTCACATTCGCCGGCAACCTGATTCCGATCCTTGCTTTCACCGGCACGACCACGACTACCGACAGCACCGTGACGCTGACGGTGAGCGGACCGGCGAACAACCCGCAGATCAGCTTCAGTTCGTCGCCATCGCTGCCCGAGGAGGAAATCGTCGCGCGCCTGCTGTTCAACCAGAGCGTCGGCAAGCTCTCACCGCTGCAGGCGGCGCAACTGGTCGACGCGATCGCGCAGCTGACCGGCGCGGCGGGCAACGGCGGCATCTTCGCACGCATCCGTGAAGCAACCGGACTGGACGACCTCGACATCCGCCAGAGCGCAACCGGCGGGACCACGGTCGGTGTCGCCAAGCGGATCAACGACAACCTCCAGGTCGGGGTCGAAGGCGGCACGGACCCAAATTCCGGCCGGGTGACGATCGATCTCAATTTGTCGAAAAACCTCAAGGCGCGGGCCTCTGCCGGGCAGAGCGGCGCGGGCGAGGTCGGCCTCACCTACGAGCGGGAATATTAGGTCTTGTGGGATTCGCCACCTCTGCCCCGGGGAGAGGTCGCTTGTCGAATGGCCAATCGGGGCGGAGGACCGTACTTTTCCGGTGAGGGCAATCCCCCCTCACCCTCCCCTCCGGTGGGAAGATCGTCGCGGTGCTGAAGGCCGCGAAGCCAGCCCACGGGTCGATTCCGGGAACGCTCTATGCGATGCTGGCCGAAAAGCGCGGCGGGGAGCCATGGCGCACGAAGAACCCAAGATCCGCATCGAATCGCGCGAAGAGCTGATCTACCTCCTCGCCGAGGCCGAGGCGATCGAGCACAACCTGATGTGCTGCTACCTCTACGCAGCGTGGAGCCTGAAGCGCGGCGAGCGCGACGGCCTGACGCGACATCAGGCGGAGGCGGTATCGCGCTGGAAGCGCGCCATCACTTCGGTGGCAATCGAGGAGATGACCCACCTCGCGCTGGCCGCGAACCTGACCACCGCCATCGGCGGCGCGCCGCACTTTTCACGCCCGAACTTCCCGATACCGGCGGGCTACCACCCCTCCGGCGTGGTGGTGGAGCTGGCGCGCTTCTCGCCGGCGGTGCTCGACCACTTCATCTTCCTCGAGCGGCCCGAGGGAAAGGAACTAACCGACTCGACCGAGTTCGTGCACCCGGCGGACTATCACCGAACCCAGCCAAAGGGCCGGCTGATGCCGCACGCCCAGGACTATGCCACCGTCGGCCACCTCTACCGCGGCATTCGCCATGGCTTCGAGGTGCTGGCGCACCACATCGGCGAGCGGGCGCTGTTCTGTGGCGGAGCGGAGCGGCAGATCACGCCGGCCGAGGTTTCGCTGCCCGGCATCACCGCCATCACCGACCTCGCGAGCGCCCGCGCCGCGATAGAAACGATCATCGACCAGGGCGAAGGATCGCCGGGCCACAACGAAGACAGCCACTTCAACCGCTTCCTGCGCGTGCGCCGCGAATACGACGAGTTCGTGCAAGGCGACCCAGCCTTCGAGCCGGCGTTTCCGGTGGCGCACAACCCGGTCATGCGCCGGCCGCGCGACCCGGTGCAGCGCGTCTTCATCGAGGATGCGCATGCCGCGAGCGTTCTCGACCTCGCCAATGCCGCCTACGGCCACGCGCTCCGCTGCCTGACGCAGGCCTACGGCCGTGCCGCCGACGACACCGCAATCAGGCGGACCTTCGCCGACGCGGCGATCGACCTCATGTTCGTGCTGACCGAGATCGGCCCCTACCTCGCCTCGCTCCCGGCAGGCAGCGGACACCCCGGCATCAACGCCGGCATGACGTTCACGACGTTGCGCGATCTCGCCAAGCTGCCCCCCGGACCGAGCGAGACGCGCATCATCAGCGAGCGCTTCCTCGAGATGGCGAAGCACGCGCGCCACGTGTTTCCAGCCGGCCACGAACTGGCCGGCCTCGCCGACACCTTGCTGCGCATCGGCGCAAAATTCGGCGCCGGCGACGTGAAGACCGTCGCCACCGCCACCAGCGAACCGGCGGCGGCAGCGACCACGGCACCGCCCGCGGCCGGCCCGACGACAGGGCCCGGCGCGACAACCCCATCCCCGGCGCACACCGGCGAAGTGCCGCCGACGGCCACCGCAACTGCCGTCGAGACCGCCGAGGGCAAGGACGTGGTCGTCACCTTCGATGGCCGGCGCTGCATCCATTCGCGCAACTGCGTGCTCGGTGCGCCGCAGGTATTTCGCGCCAACACGCCCGGCGCGTGGATCCATCCCGACGCCATGCCCGCAGACGCCGTTGTGCGCATCGCCTACGCGTGTCCCTCAGGCGCGATCCACTACCGGCGAAAGGACGGCGGACCAGCAGAGCAAGCGCCACCGGTAAACACGCTCAGTGTGCGTGAAAACGGTCCCTACGCCATCCACGCCGAGATCAAGTTCGGCGATGCCGACGTGGGATTCCGGGCGACGCTGTGCCGCTGCGGGGCGTCGAAGCGGAAGCCGTTCTGCGACGGTTCGCACAACACGATCGGCTTCAAGGCGAGCGGCGAACCGGACAGCCGCCAATCAACGCCGCTCGCGGTGCGCGACGGGCCGCTCACCATCGAACCGCAGCGCAACGGGCCGCTTCAGATTAGCGGGAACGTGGAGATCTGCACGGGCACGGGCCGGACGATCGACCGCGTGACGCGGGCGCGGCTCTGCCGCTGCGGCCACTCCTCGACCAAGCCGTTCTGCGACAACACCCACCTCAAGGTGGGCTTCGAGGCAGACGGGGTCTAGGCGGCGCTGCGACCTCCCGCGGACGCGATCAAGGCGCGACCAAAGGAATAGCTTCAGGGGACGTAAGCAGAGCCCCCTCACCCGGTTTGCCTAATTCGCTTCGCTCATAAGGCAAACGCGACCTCTCCCCGCCGGGGAGAGGCGGCGACTTTCGCCCCAAGGTTTCCGCCAAGGTGGGCTTCGAGGCCGACGGCGTCTAGGCGGCGGCGTCCTTGCCGATAGCAGCGATATCGGCGAGGTGCTTATGAAGCGCGACGCGGTCGAGCTTCTCGATCGGCAGGCTGACGAAGGCGGCGATGCGATTGGCGAGCAGCCGATAGGCTTCGTCGAACGCCTCCGCGATCTCGGCGGGCGTGCCGGACGCCCGGGCGGGATCGGTCACCGCCCAATGAGCGGTGGCGGGATGGCCCGGCCACACCGGGCAGGTCTCGCCGGCGGCGTCGTCGCAGACGGTGAAGATGAAATCCATCTCCGGCGCGCCGGGCGCGGCGAACTCGTCCCAGTTCTTGGAGCGGAAGCCGGCGGTGTCGTAACCCAGAGTCGACAGCAGCGTGCGGGTATGCGGATTGACACTGCCGCCAGGGTGGCTGCCCGCCGAATACGCGCGAAAGCGACCGCGACCTTCGCGGCTCAGAATGGCCTCGGCCATGATCGAGCGGGCGGAGTTGCCGGTGCAGAGGAACAGGACGTTATAGACGGGCTCGGCCACGACAGCGCTCCAGATGCAGGCGCCGTTATGTGGCCGAAGCAGATGACAGTCCTGTGACGCTAGGAGCCCGGCCGATAAACGTGCGCCCGGCCGCGATAATCCTCGACCCGATCGCCGTCGCGATACTGCGGGCCGACCGGCACCTTGCCGTGGCCGCCCGGTATGTCGAGGACGTAGGCCGGCTGGGCGAGACCGGAGACGCGACCGCGGAGCGCCCGCACCAGCGCCTGGCCTTCCTCGATCGTGGTGCGGAAATGGGCGGTGCCGGGCGCGAGGTCGGCGTGGTGAAGGTAGTAGGGCTTCACGCGCGCGGCGAGGAAGGCGCGCATGAGCTGCGCGAGAGTCTCGACGTCGTCGTTGACGCCGCGCAGCAGGACGGACTGGGAGACGAGCGGGATGCCGGCATCAGCGAGCGCAGCCAGCGCGGCGCGGGCGTCCTCGGTCAGCTCGCGCGGATGGTTGGCATGGATGGCGACCCAGGTGGCGACCCCCTCCGCCTTGAGGGCGGCGACCAGATCGGGCGTAACGCGCTCGGGCGCGACGACGGGAACGCGGGTGTGGAAACGCACGAGCTCGACATGGGGGATCGCGGCGATCTCGCGCACGAGGGCGGCAAGGCGGCGCGGCGAAGCAACCAGCGGATCGCCGCCGGAGACGATGACCTCGAAGACGGCGGGGGTGGCGCGGATGTAATCCAGCGCGGCGGCGAGATCAGCCGGCGACAGGCCCTCGCCCTGCCCGACAGTCTCGCGGCGGAAGCAGAAGCGGCAGTAGACCGCGCAGGAGGAGACCAGCTTGAGCAGCACGCGGTCCGGATAGCGATGGATGAGCCCGGGCGCGACCTCATGAGCCCTGTCGCCGATCGGATCGGCGAGCTCGTCCGGCGTGGTTTCCAATTCGCGGGCGTCGGGAATGAACTGGCGGGCGATCGGATCGACGGGGTCGGCGCGGTCGATGATGGCGGCCATGGCCGGCGTCACGGCAACGGCATAGCGGGCGGCGACGTCCTCCAGGGCGGGGACGTCGGACACAGCGATGAGGCCGGCGGCCGCGAGATCGAGCGGGCGGCGGAGCGTGGCGGGCACACTCTTGCGCGGGGACAGGTCGTTCATGCGGTTTCCGTGCCGGAAATATCGACCGGCGTCCACTGCACGTCGCCGATGGTCGCGGCGCCGGTGAGCAGCATGACCAGGCGGTCGAGGCCGAGCGCCACGCCACTTGCCGGGGGCATGTGGGCCAGCGCGGCGAGGAAATCATCGTCGAGCGGATAGCGCTCGCCGTAGATGCGCGCCTTCTCGTCCATGTCGGCGGCAAAGCGGCGGCGCTGCTCGGCGGAGTCGGTGAGCTCGGCGAAGCCATTCGCCAGCTCGACGCCACAGGCATAAAGCTCGAAGCGTTCCGCCACCGTCGGATCGTCGCGCTTGAGCCGGGCGAGCGCGGCTTCGCTCGCGGGATACTCGGTGAGAAAAGCGGGCGTGCCGAGGCCGAGATGCGGCTCGATCTTTTCGCTGAGCACGCGACTGAAGATATCGGACCACGTGTCGTCGGCGGCCGTGCGGACATGAGCCACGGCGCCGAAGGCATCGCGATCGCCGCCTGTGGCGGCGAGGTCGATGCCGGCATGGCGGCGGAAGGCTTCCGCGACGGTAACGTTTTCCGGCTCCGCGAAAGGATCGGCGGCACGGCCGCGCCAGGTGAGCTGCTTCGCGCCGACCGCGGCGGCAGCGGCGGCGATCAACGCGGCGCAATCGGCCATGATGGCTTCGTAGGGCGCGCCGGCGCGATACCATTCGATCATGGTGAATTCGGGCGCGTGGAGCACGCCCTGCTCGCGATTGCGGAAGACATCGGCGAAAGCGACGATCTTCTCCTCGCCGGCCGCGAGAAGCTTCTTCATGGCGAATTCGGGCGAGGTGTGCAGATAACGGCGCACCGCGCCGCCGCCCGTGGCGCGCAGATCGGTGGCGAAGGCGTGGAGATGGGTCTCGTTACCGGGCGAGACCTGGAGGGCGGCGGGCTCAACCTCGAGGAAGCCATGCTCCGTAAACCATGCGCGAAACGCGGCGACGATGCGGGCGCGGGCGACGAGATAAGGCCGCCGCCGCGCATGCTCATCCCTGTACCAGAACCGCGCTGTCGTCATTTCCTCAGGATTTCCGCGCCATAGACCCACTGGCGAAGCGGCGCAAAATCAGTATGTTGCGCCGAATTTTGCCGATCCACCGCCCGGCCAGGGGCGACAGCTAATAATCGAGGGTATCGTGAAAGTCATCGCCAGCCAGGTGCGCAAGGGCAACGTCGTCGAGGTGGACAACCAGCTCTACGTCGTGCTGACCGCCGAGAATTTCCATCCCGGCAAGGGTACGCCGACGACGCAGATCGACATGCGGCGCATCTCCGACGGCGTGAAGGTCTCGCAGCGCTACAAGACGACCGAGCAGCTCGAACGCGCCTTCGTCGACGAGCACGACTACCAGTACCTCTACTCGGACGGCGACGGCTACACCTTCATGAACGGCGAGAATTTCGAGCAGGTAACCGTGCCGAAGGAGGTGGTCGGCGACTACGCCCCCTACCTCCAGGAAAACATGACCGTGCACCTCAGCCTCTACAACGGCGTGCCGATCGCGATCGAGCTGCCGCAGCGCGTGACGCTGGAAGTCGTGGACACCGAGCCGACGATGAAGGGACAGACGGCCTCCTCCTCGTACAAGCCGGCGGTGCTTTCCAACGGCGTGCGCACGATGGTGCCGGGGCACATAACGCCCGGCACCCGCATCATCGTGATGACGGCCGACGGCTCGTACGCCGAGCGCGCGAAGGACTAGGGGCCGGCACTTTTCGCTGCCCCTCACAGCCCCTCCGTCATCGCGCCCCGTCATTCCGGCGAGGCCGGAATCCATCGCAACCCCCTCAAACGCACGCAGAGCATGAGCAAAATTTGCTCCCTGCGCGCGCACTGCCCGAAACTTCGCGATGCGGCCCGGCTTCGCCGGGGCGACGGACGCGAGTGCCCCCGGGGGGGGGGTGCCGTTGACCGCGTGTGGCATTTCCGCGAATCATCCGGCCAACAACAAGGTCCTTGCCCCAATTCGGGCGGGCCAATCCGGGGGGAAAGCGATGGCGCTAGTCGGCGAAGTGACGGAGATCATCGATCGCCGTTTTGTCCATATGATCAACGGCACGGCCGAGGTCGAGCGGTTGTATGACAAGTGCCGCTGGGCGGAAGGCCCGGTATGGATGGCGGACAGCAACCAGCTGGTCTGGAGCGACATTCCCAACTCGCGCATGCTGCGCTGGACGTGGAACGGCGAGGTCAGCGTGTTCCGCACGGACTCCCATTATTCCAACGGCAACACGCGCGACCGCGAGGGTCGGCTGATCACCTGCGAGCATGGCGCGCGGCGGGTGACGCGGACCGAGGTCGACGGATCGATCACCGTCATCGCCGACAGCTACAAGGGCAAGCGGCTCAATTCGCCGAACGACGTCGTGGTGAAATCGGACGGCTCGATCTGGTTCACCGATCCGAGCTACGGCATCGCCGCGGACTACGAGGGCCACAAGGCGCCGACGGAGCAGGACGGCTGCTACGTCTTCCGCGTGGACCCGAAGAGCGGAAAGATCACGGTGGTGGCCGACGACTTCGTGCGACCGAACGGGCTCGCCTTCTCGCCTGACGAAAGCATCCTCTACATTGCCGATTCGGACGCGCCGTCGCACATCCGCTGGTTCAAGGTGGGCAAGGAGGGCAGCCTGAAGGGCGGCAAGGTGTTCGTCACGACGGACGGCGTTCCCGACGGCTTTCGGATCGACACCGACGGCAACATGTGGACGAGCGCCGGCGCGGGCATCAACGTCTATACGCCGGACGCCGAGATGCTGGGGCGCATCCGCTTCCCGCACACCGTCGCCAACCTGACGTTCGGCGGGCCGAAGCGGAACCGCGTCTTCGTCTGCTGCACGAACGAGCTCTATTCATTCTATGTCATGGTGAACGGGACGCAGCGGCCGTAGAGGCGAGCGGCGGCAATTGTCATCCCCACCCGGTCCTCCACTCCGTTCGGATCGTCGGGCAGGGATTGTCCAGCCGCCCGCCTCTTCGACTTTCGTTGGCCTACTGCGGCGAGGCGGCGCGGCAGGCGTTCAGCACCGCCTGCTGACGGCTGGCCTGATCCTCCGTCAGGTCGGACGGGCGGCGCGGCGGATAAAGGTCCGTGCCGTAGAGACCGTCGAATACGCAGCCACAGTAGGCGGCGCAGCTTTTGTCGCCCGCCTCACAGACCGCCCTCTCGCACTGGCCGACAAAACGGGCGCGCGTCGTCTCGACCGACGGCGGAAAGGCCGTAGCGTATAAGTGGACAGCCCCGAAGATGAGCGGCTGATGGACGAGGTAGATGACCAGACTCCAGCGGCCGGCGAGGCAAAGCCATGACGCCGGCGGCCACGCAAGCCGCCACTTCGCCATGACGGCGCTGTAGCGGACCACGACACGGCCGGCGAGGATGCCGGCCAGCACCGCGCCGAACCACGGCAACAGCGGCACGTAGTCGAGGGTGGAGCGGACGTCGGGACCAAGCCCCAGCCACAGCAACCACGGCGCTCCGAAGGCAGGCGACGTCGCAAACCATGGGGCGGCAATGATAACGGCCGCCGCCGCGGCGACCACCCACCATGGTGCGACAAGAAACGGCAGGGCGAGCACGCTGGCGACGGCGATCTGGTGAAGGATGCCGAAATAGACGAAGGTCTCGCTGTCGAAGAACCATGTGGCGACGCTGACCAGAATCGCGCCGACCGCAACCAGGGCGACGCGACGCCAATAGCGCGGCCAGACGATGCCGCCGCGGCTGGCCAGCACCAGACCGATGCCAACCAGGACAAGGAACGAAGTCGCGACGGTGCGGGCAAAGAGCTTCCAGACGAGGCCGTTCTCGGCGTCGCTGGCGATGAGCCCCTCGGCATAGAGGTCGAAGGCCGTGTGATAGACGACCATGGCGACGATGGCGACGCCGCGGGCGAGATCGACGGCCGGCAGGCGCGGCCGCGGCGCTGATATTTCCCCGCTCGGGGCGGCGACGGACAAGCGAATCGGCGCTCCTTCGGCCGGCGGCACGGCCCGGAGCATATTGTTGCCCAAGGAACGGGCGCAACCGCCCTGGCGAAGCGGCATCCGCGTCAGTGGACAGGCCGCGGCAAGGTCTATATTCACCCAGTCAGGAATGGCCGAGAGGGCCGCGTTCCGGGCGACGGGTCCAACCCCCGCGCGGAAAGTGCGCCCGGTGGCCGGTGGCTGCCAAGGGGTATGTGCGCGTCATGTCGTCGACTTTCGATACCGTCGCTCAGGTGATTGCCGAGACGAGCGATGTGCCGATGGAGAACATCAAGCCGGATGCGCACGCCATCGATGATCTCGGCATCGACAGCCTGGACTTCCTCGACATCGTGTTCGCGCTCGACAAGAAGTTCGGGATCAAGATCCCGCTCGAGCAATGGACGCAGGAGGTGAACCAGGGGAAGGCTTCCGTGGACCAGTACTTCGTTCTGAAGAATCTCTGCGCCCGCATCGACGAACTCGTGGCGGCAAAATCCTCCTGACCCGCCGGCCCGTCCGGCAGAAACACAATTGAATGCGCCTCGAATATTTCGACCTCATCGACAAGGTGGACGAGCTGGACCTTGAAGGCTCGACCATCCGCGTCTCGGCGCGGCTGCCGGAGAAGAGCCCGATATTCGACGGCCACTTTCCGAACTTCCCGATCCTGCCCGGCGTGATGATGCTGGAAGTGATGAACCATGCCGCCGGCTACCTGCTCTACCGGCGGTTCAAGGGCGAGCGCTTCGTGTTTCTCGGCGGCGTCAAGCGCGCCAAGTTCCGGCGCATGGTGAAGCCGGGCGACGCCATCGAGGCGCGGGCGCACCTGACCCACGAGGGCTCGGGCTTCTCGGTCGCCGAAACGACGCTGACCTGTGGCGGCGCGACGGCCGCCGACGCCGAGATCATCCTCATCTCGCAGGCGTTCCCGAACGCCGAGATCAAAGCGGCCCTCGCGAAGCATTCGGAGATGCTCGTCGCTCCGGCCGAGGCCTGAGAGCGGGAGCGGCGCGACCCGGCCATGGCGCGCGAAGCCTGGATCACCGGTATCGGCGTGGTGTCGAGCCTTGGCGAGGGGCCCGACGTCCATTGGGCGGCGATGGCGGAGGCGGAGCACCCCTCCCCGAACGTCGACATGGAATTCACGCCGCCGTTCGGCATCCACCCGATGGTGCCGCTCGAGCTCGACAAGCAGATCCCCAAGAAATCGGACCAGCGGCAGATGGAGCCGTGGCAGCGGCTGGGCACCTATGCCGCCGGGCTGGCGCTGAGCGATGCGGGGATCGCCGGCAACCTCGACATTCTCTCGCACACGCACGCGGTGGTGGCCGCGGACGGCGGCGAGCGCGACGTAGCGACCGATACCGCGATACTCGACGCGCTGCCCGGCGCCGGCAACCCGGCGAGCCTGCTCAACGAGCGGCTGACCAACGACCTCCGCCCCACCCTCTTCCTGGCGCAGCTTCCGAACCTCGTCGCCGGCAACATCTCGATCGTCCACAAAGTGACGGGATCGTCGCGGACCTTCATGGGCGAGGAAGTCGCCGGGGCGAGCGCGCTGGAGATCGCACTGAAACGCATCGGCGCGGCGCAGGGCGACATCTTCCTGGTCGGCGGCGCGTGCCTGGCGGAACGCAAGGACTCGGTGCTTAACTGCGCGCTGGGCGGCGTGCTGTGGTCGGGACCGCATGTGCCGGTGTGGGAGCGCATCCCGAAAGGCGGCGGGGCGATGCTGGGTTCGGTCGGCGCGTTTCTCATCGTCGAGGCGCGCGAGCACGCCGAGGCGCGCGGGGCGCGGGCCTATGCGCGGCTGGCCGACGTGCGCACCGACCAGAGCCGCCGGCGGCCGGGGGACGTTGCGGCCAAGCTCGGCCGGCAGCTCGATGCGCTGGCCCCCGCGGGCGAGACGACCAGCGTGCTCTCGGCGGCGACCGGCGTTGTCCCGGCAACGGCGGAGGAACGCGAGCTGCTCGGTCAATTGATCGCAGCCGGGCGGGTGGATACGGTGCGCGCCACGGCAACGATGCTCGGCGCGGCAACGAGCGCGACCGTGCCGGCGGCGGTCGGCCTGGCGGCGCTTGCGATTGCGCGCCGCGGCTTCTACCGGCCGGTGGATGGCACGGGGTTCGAGACGCCGAAGGCCGATGCGCCGGCGCGGATTGCCGTCACCAGCGCCGGCATGTGGCGCGGCGAGGCCAGCGCGCTAGTTACCGCGATCGGATGAAAGGACGAAGAGCATGAAGGATCATCGCGGACGTCCGGTCGTCGCCGTCACCGGATACGGCATGGTTTCCTCGCTCGGCCAGGGCGTCGCCGACTCGTGGAAGGGCCTGACCGCCGGGCGCTCGGGCATCAAGCAAATCAGCCGCTTTCCGACCGACAAGATGCGCACGACGATCGCCGGCGCGATCGACTACCTGTGGCAGGACGACGACACCGCCATGGACATCACCATGCGCGCCGGCATCCTGGCCGCCGAGGAGGCGATCGCCGACGCCGCGATCGGCACGCCCGGCGATTTCCCGGGGCCGCTGTTCGCGGCGCTGCCGCCGGCCGAGATGGAGTGGCCATACCGCCGTCGCCTGCACGACAACGCGCCGGCGGAAGGCCGCGACGCCTACGACCGCATGATCGCCGCGGCGCGGCGCGAGAACGACGACTACGGCTTCCGCCACTCGCTGCTCGGCTTCATCGCGGAAGGCATCCACGAGAAGATCGGAACGAAGGGCGCGCCGATCTCGCTGACCACGGCGTGCGCCTCCGGCGCCACCGCGATCCAGCTCGGCGTCGAGGCAATCCGGCGCGGCGAAACCGAAGCCGCGATCTCGATCGGCGCCGACTGCTCGGTGAATCCGGAAATGATGATCCGCTTCGGCCTGCTGTCGGCGCTGTCCGGCACCAACGAGCCGCCCGAGCAGGTCTCGCGGCCGTTCGCCAAGGACCGCGACGGCTTCGTCATTGCGGAGGGCGCGGCGGCGCTGGTGCTGGAGAATTACGATCACGCGGTGGCGCGCGGCGCCAAAATCCACGGCATCATCCGCGGCATCGCCGAGAAGGCCGACGACTTCCACCGCACGCGCTCCAAGCCCGACGGCTCGGCGATCATCGGCGCGATCCGCAACACGATCGAGGATTCGGGCCTCGCCCCCGACGCCATCGGCTACGTCAACGCGCACGGCACCTCGACGCCGGAGAACGACAAGATGGAGGCGATGTCGCTGGAGGCGGTGTTCGGCGAGCGCATGCGGCAGGTGCCGATCAGCTCCAACAAGTCGATGATCGGCCACACGCTGACCGCCGCCGGGGCGATCGAGGCGATCTTCTCGATCAAGACGATCGAGGAAGGCATCCTGCCGCCGACGATCAACTACAACCTGCCCGACCCGGCAATCCCCTTCGACGTGGTGCCGAACGTGGCGCGCGAAGCGAAGGTCGACGCGGTGCTCTCCAACTCATTCGGCTTCGGCGGACAGAACGCCTGCCTGGTGATCACCGGCGAGCCGGCGTAATCGCACCCCGAATGCGCGCACTACAGCTTACCGACAACCGCAGCCTTGCGATCGTCGAGGCGCCCGAGCCGGCGGCGCCCGGACCGGGCGAGGTGACGGTCGCGATCGGAGCGGTGGCGCTCAACCACATCGACGTGTGGGGCTGGCGCGGAATGGCCTTCGCCAAGCGCAAGCTGCCGATCGTCGTCGGCGCGGAAGCGGCAGGGACGATCGTCGCAGCGGGTGACGGCGTCAGCCTGAAGCCGGGGCAGATCGTGGCGCTGTTCGGCGCGGAGACATGCGGCCACTGCCGCGCCTGTCTCGAGGGTCGCGACAATTTCTGCGACAACGTCGCGGGCATACGCGGCTTCCACGTCGACGGACTGGCGCGCGAGAAGATCACGCTGGCGGCGCGGCTGGTGGTGCCGGCGCCGGCCGGCGTCTCGCTGATCGACGCGGCGTGCGCGCCGATCACCTACGGCACGCCGGAGCACATGCTGTTCGACAACGCGCACCTGGAAGCCGGACAGACGGTGCTGGTGCAGGCCGGCGGCTCGGGCATCGGCACCGCCGCGATCCAGCTCGCCAAGGCGGTGGGCGCCACCGTGATCACCACGGTCTCGACCGAGGCCAAGGCGGCGAAGGCCAAGGCGCTCGGCGCCGACCACGTGATCAATTACAAGGAAGACCGCTTCGAAGGGGTCGTGCGCAAACTGACCGGCAAGCAGGGCGTCGACGTGGTCTTCGAGCATGTCGGGCCGGACACCTTCCAGCAATCCGTGTTCTCGCTGAAACGCGGCGGCATTCTCGTTACCTGCGGCTCGACCACCGGCGTTTCCAGCGAACTCAACCTGTTCCAGCTCTATCAGCGACAGCTGAGGCTGATCGGTTCGTTCGGCTGCAACATCGCCAACCTTGCCACCGTGCTCGGCAAGATGGCGGACGGGATCGCCAAGCCGGTGATCGACACAACCATCGCGCTCGCGGACATCGATTCGGCGCTCGGGCGACTGGAATCGCGCGACGTGTTCGGCAAGATCATCGTGACGCTGTGAACGACGCTACTTCAAGGCGGCCGCAAGGCACGCCGGCGGCGGCGAAAACGCGGGAGCGCGCGAAGCTGACGCGCACGCCGTTCTTCCACCGCGCGAGCGCCGCGGTGCTGCGCGGCGGCATGTCACTCGTGCACAGCCTCGGGCGCGAGCGCGCAACGCGCATGGTGATCCGGCTCTTGCGCGCCATCGGCCCACTGCTGCCCGAGCAGCGCACGGCGAGAAACAATATCGCCGCGGCGTTTCCGGAGAAGACGGAAGCCGAGCGGGCCGCCATCCTTGCCGGGACGTGGGACAACTTCGCGCGCGTGATCGTCGAGTTCGTATTTCTCGACGAGGTGGCAGCCGAGTTCGACCCAAATGACATCAGCGGCGGGCGGATCAGCGTCACCGGCTACGACCAGTTCCTCACTCTCCGCGACGACGGCAAGCCGGCGATCATCGTGGCGGCGCACCTCGCCAACTGGGAGGTGCTTGGCGTAGTGGCGCACCAATTCGGCCTGAAGACCGTGCTGCCGTTCCGCGCACCGCGCAACATGCATCTGGCCGAGGACGTGCTGGCACAGCGCGAGGCGCTGATGGGGACGCTGGTCGAGAGCGGACGCGGCGCCTCCTTCGAGATCGCGGCGGCGCTCGACCGCGGCGATCACCTGGGCATGCTGGTCGACCAGCGGCTCAATCGCGGTGGCATCGACGTGCCATTCATGGGAAGGCCGGCGAAAACCAACCCGTTGCCGGCAAAGCTGGCGCGGCACTACGACTGCCCGGTGCATGGAGCGCGCGCCATACGGCGGCCGGACGGCGGGCTGCACCTGGAGCTGACGCCGGCGCTGGTGCTGCCGCGCGACGGCGAAGGGAAAATCGATATCAACGGCGCGACGGCGGCGATCAACCGGCTGGTCGAAAGCTGGGTGCGCGAGCATCCCGAGCAGTGGTTCTGGCTGCACGACCGCTGGCGGCACTAGCCGCGGCCAGCCTCCACAATCAGGCGTATGCCCAGCACGCCGATGACCGTGCCGGCGGCGCGATCGATCCACTTCTTGGCACGGAGATAGGCGGCGCGCGGGTGGGTGGAGGAGAAGGCGAGCGCGACCAGCGCATACCAGGCGCCCTCCTGAACGAAGATGAGCGGCGGGATGGCGAAATCCATCCACAGCGGCGGATGCACAGGCAGGAGCGCGGCAAAGACCGCACCGAAGACGGCGACGATCTTGGGATTGGACAGTTGCGTCGCCAGCGCCAGGGCGAACGAGCGGCCGAGGTTGGCACGCGTTGCCGTTGCCATATCGACGGCGATCGGCGCGGCGGCGTGGCGCCAGATCATCACCGCAAGGTAGATGAGATAAAGGCCGCCAGCGATCTTGAGCAGCCAGTAGAGCCAGGCCGCCTCGGTCATCAGCGCGCGCAGGCCGACGACCGCCAGCACCGCGAAAATGAAGGCGCCAACGCCCATGCCGAGCGAGGCAGCGAGACCATCGGCGCGCGACTGGCCAACTGACGTGCGTACGATGAAAACGAAGCTCGGGCCGGGGCTGATGGCCCCGATGAGCAGGGTTCCGAGGAGGGCGAAGAGGGTGGCGAGGGCGGACATCGGCGAGCAAACCCGGCGGCAGGGAGACGTTCGCATAGCGCGAATTTTCCCTTTCCTCGACCTGATTCGCGTGCCACTTTTGTTCTCATGCTGATGGATCATTCGGGACTGGTGCCGCCGGCCGACGGGCGGCAATCGGCGCACGCGCTTTCGGTCGCCCGCGGAGTCGGGCGGCTGATGCGCACGCTGGGTTTTGCGGTGGTGAGCGAGTTGCCGCTGGCGACCGGGCGGCGGGCCGATATCGTCGGGCTCGGCGGCAACGGCGACATCTGGATCGTGGAGATCAAATCCTCGATCGAAGATTTCCGCACCGACGAGAAGTGGCCGGACTACCGGCTGTCGTGCGACCGGCTTTTCTTCGCCACCCATTCGGGGGTGCCGGCCGAGATCTTCCCCGGCGATGCCGGCTTCATCCTCGCCGACCAGTTCGGCGCCGAGATGATGCGCGAGGCGCCGGAGCACCGGCTGCCGGCGGCGACGCGCAAGGCGATGCTGGTGCGATTCGCGCAGGCGGCGGCGCACCGGCTGCACGGGCTGATCGACCCGCAGGCGGGTGCGGAGGTTTTCGAGTAGACGCGAATACGCTTTCGTCTGACGGAGCCTCTCCCATCAGGGCTCTCGCGCGCCGCACGGGAGCAGCTTGCTCGACGCACTGCGCAGGTTCGGCAGTTCACGATGGATTCCGGCTTTCGCCGGAATGACGGAGAGTAATTTTGCGGGAGGTCGAGCGGCGCGGTTACCGTGGTGCGCGCTTGGCGAGGATGCGCTGGAGCGTGCGGCGGTGCATGTTGAGACGGCGCGCCGTCTCCGACACGTTGCGATCGCACATCTCGTAGACGCGCTGGATATGCTCCCAGCGCACGCGATCGGCCGACATCGGATTTTCCGGCAGCGGCGCACGATCGCCGGGCTCGCGCGTCAGCGCGAAATGGATCTCGTCGGCATCGGCGGGCTTGGCGAGGTAATCGACGGCGCCGAGCTTAACCGCGGTGACCGCGGTGGCGATATTGCCATAGCCGGTGAGGACCACGACGCGGGAGTCGGGCCGGCGCTTGCGGACCTGCTCGATGACATCGAGGCCATTGCCGTCTTCCAGGCGCATATCGACGACGGCGAACGCCGGCGCCGAGGTTTCGGCCTTGCGCATGCCCTCGGCCACCGTATCGGCGGTGTCGACCGTATAGCCGCGGGTTTCCATGGCGCGGGCCAGGCGCTGGAGGAAGGCCTTGTCGTCATCAACAATAAGCAGGGACATGGTGATCTCGGTTCCGGACATCAGGGCCTCGGATCAGCCACGTGCGCCGTCGCTCCTCCGCTGATCTAGCGGCGCCGGGCTGGGGGCTCGGGGGGTAGGATCAGACAAGTTTATAGGGATTCGACCGGCCGCCGCCAAGCTGTTCCGTCAACGATGGTTTCCGGGCGCATCGCGGTCGGGTCGCCGGGACCGACGTCCATATAGGCCCGCGGCCAGGCAATGCGGATGACGGC
>DASZQY010000159.1:0-18646 GCA_035549395.1 Bauldia sp. | reverse complement strand
CCCGACGGAAAGTGCTGGAGGTGCACCTCCACCGCCGGCGGCTTTTGTGGCGCCACCTCGGCGGCGACCGGGCTCGCCACTGCCAGCCCCACCGCGATCGGCAGCGTCCCGCGCAGTACTCGCCTCATCGTTTCCCCCTGCAGGCTCTGCGTTTGTGACAACCATGCCGTGCGGGTCTGCACTCGTAAAGCTCCCTACCGCTCCGGCAACGAGGTATCATTGGCTAACTCGGGAGATCGCCACCATGCGAGTTACGATTCCACGCACCGCCGTTGCCGGCACCATCGCTGTTGCCGCATGCCTGTTGGCCGCCAGCGCAGGAGCCGCCAGCTTCAATTGCGCCAAGGCCCAGACCACCGACGAAAAGGCGATCTGCCACAACCCCGCCCTCTCCGATCTCGACACCCAGATGGCAACGCTGTTCGCCGTCCGGATGAAGGTTCCGATGTTGATGGGCGCGCGCGGGGACGCCGGCGACGAGCAGAGTCAATGGCTGCAGTCGCGCCACGCATGTGGCGCCAGCGTCGCGTGTCTGACCGGCAGCTATAAGGGGCGCATCTCGGTCTTGAACGCCGAGATCGACGCCGCCATGCAGGACTACTGCGTCAAGCTCGGCATCTGTGGGTAGCGCCGGGCCAGCACCGGTGTCGGCCCGGTCCGGGCGGCAGTTGCGCCGCGGGCGCGTTCCAGCCTCAATCCGGTAAGCAGCGGCACGATCAGCGTAACCGCCATCGCGGCGTAGAAGAAGCCGCGCGCGGCCTCGACATTGATGCCTGCATGGGTGACCGCAACCCAGACGGCGAGCAGCACGACGCCTGCCACGATTGCCGAGACCCGCTCCCTGGCGCGCCATGGCATGTCGGTGGCCAGCAGCGCGCGAACCAGAACGATCAGCGGCGCCGCCACGATCAGGTCGATGAGGTAGTGCATGCCGAGACCGAGGGTCGCCAGGAACGTCAGCAAAAGGAAGGCGGCGCCGGCGAGCTGGAGCGACGGCCGCATGCGGCGCGTCGCCAGGAACAACAGTGTCGCCCAGGTGATGTGAAGCGACGGCATGGCGCCCCGCAAGTCGGCTGGATTGGTGTCGATGGCGGAGCGGGTTGCCAGATAGTCGCTGCCAATGTGCAGCATCGGAAACGAGCGGCCGAGGTACTCCAGCGGGCCGATGGCCGGCATCAGGGCGTAGAGCGCGTAACCGATCAACGCGGTGACAATGAACCCCGGCAGGATGCCGAGCTCGCCGGTTGGATGCGGGTCGCGCGCTTCGAGCGCGGCAACGAAGGCCTGTGCGAGCGGCAGCAGGAAGTAGACGCCCATGCACAGCCACGCCAGAGGCGGAACGTCGTGAAAGGCGAAGGCAACCACCGCCGAGGGCTGAGCCCCGAACAGCTCGTCGATCCGGATGTAGAGGGCGTCGTAGATTGGGTTGAAGTATTTGACCGACAGGTCGAGGAAAAAAACCATCGCTGGGCCAACCGCGCCGATGATTGTGGTCGCCGCCAGCAGGTCGAGCTTATCGCTGCGCTCGGCTCCCTCTGAGCGTGCGCTCTGCCAGGCCAGGAAGGCGAAGATGACGACGGGTATCGAGGCGCCCGCTGCCAGCAAAGCATCGAACTGATGGACATGGGCCGCGAGGAGCGTGAGCGCGACGCCCGCTGCCACTCCGATCACCAGGCGAAACACGACTGTCCGCTCTTGTGCCGTGGAGTGCAGGCAGAAAATCACGAAGGCGCCCATCCCCAACTGTGACGCCAACGAGCTCAAGATCACCTCGTGCGGAGGAGTGGCCCCAACCCAGGGCGCGATGATCTCCATGACGATCACCGTCGCCACCGTTACGGCAGCCGCAGTCCGACAACCCCGGAAGGCAGTCATTTTCTTCTGGTTATTCCGTTGCGCTCAGCGCGTAATCTGGGGTTGTGCCGTAAATATTGCCTTACCCGGCACCTTCGTTTTCGCCGTCTTCGGCATTGCCCACGGCATCGCGGCGCGGCACAAGGGCGCGGCGATGCTGCACATCAACGACCTCACCTACCGTATCGGCGAGCGCCTGCTTATCGAGCACGCCACCGTGGCGCTGCCCGCGGGCGCCAAGGCCGGGCTGGTCGGCAAGAACGGCGCCGGCAAGACCACGCTGTTCCGCCTGATCGCCGGCGAGATCGGCGCCGAGGGCGGCTCCGTTTCGCGGCCCAGGAACTCGCGCATCGGCCAGGTCGCGCAGGAGGCGCCCGGCGGCCCGGAGAGCCTGATCGACGTGGTGATGGCCGCCGACACCGAACGCGCCGCGCTCCTCGCCGAGGCCGAGACCGCCTCCGACGCGCATCGCATCGCCGAGATCCACACGCGCCTGGCCGATATCGGCGCCCATGCTGCCGAAGCGCGCGCCGCATCCATCCTCGCCGGCCTCGGCTTCGATGAAGAGACCCAGCACGGTCCCTGCTCCGCACTCTCCGGCGGCTGGCGCATGCGCGTGGCGCTTGCCGCCACGCTATTCACGGAACCCGACATCCTGCTGTTGGACGAGCCGACCAACTACCTCGATCTCGAAGGCACGGTATGGCTGGAAAACTTCATCGCGCGCTACCCGCACACCGTCCTGATGATCAGCCACGACCGCGACCTGCTCAACCGGGCGGTCGCAATGATCATCCACCTCGACCAGGGCAAGCTCACCCTCTATCGCGGCGGCTACGATTCCTTCGACCGCCAGCGTCGCGAACGGCAGGCGCTGCAGGCCAAGGCCAAGAAGAAGCAGGACGACCAGCGGGCGCACATGCAGGCGTTCGTCGATCGCTTCCGTTACAAGGCCTCCAAGGCGCGGCAGGCGCAGTCGCGGCTCAGGATGCTGGAAAAAATGGAGCCGATCGCCGCGATAGCCGACGACACGATCCTGCCCTTCTCGTTCCCCGAGCCGGCGAAGCCGATCGCCCCGCCGCTCATCACCTACGAGGACGCCTCCGTCGGCTACGTGCCGGACGCGCTGGTGCTTAGGAAGCTGAACCTCAGGATCGACGACGACGATCGCATCGGACTCCTCGGCGCCAACGGCAACGGCAAGTCGACGCTGGCGAAACTGATAGCCGGGCGCATGCAGGCCATGGACGGACGTGTGCGCCGCCTGCACCGCATGGAAGTCGCCTACTTCGCCCAGCATCAGCTCGACGAGCTCAATCCGGCGCAATCGGCCTACGACCACATTCGTGAACTAATGCCCGATGCCTTCGAGGCCCAGGTGCGTGCCCGCACCGGCGCGATGGGGTTCACGCGCCAGAAGATGGACACGCCGGCCAGGGATCTCTCCGGCGGCGAGAAGGCGCGTCTGCTGCTCGGCCTCGCCACTTTCGGCGGCCCCAACCTGATGATTCTCGACGAGCCCACCAACCACCTCGACATCGACAGCCGCGAGGCGCTGGTCGCGGCGCTAGCCGAATACTCCGGCGCCGTCATCCTCATCAGCCACGATCGCCATCTGCTCGAGGCGTCCGTCGACCGGTTGTGGCTTGTCGCCGCCGGCACGGTGCGTCCGTTCGATGGTGACCTCTCCGACTATCGCCGCATGGTGCTGGATTCACGCGAGGGACGCTCGCCGACGCGAGCAACGCAAGCATCGATCGCCGGCAGCATCGGACAGGAGCGACGGCGCGATGCGGCCAGACGGCGCGAGGTGACGGCGCCGCTGCGCAAGCGCGTCAAGGACGCCGAGACGAAGATCGCGAGACTGCAGAAGGATCTCGCAGCCGTCGACGGAAAGCTGGCTGATCCCAAGCTCTATAATCGACCCGTCGATGCCGCGTTCCTCGCCAAGGAGCGCGCCGATCTCGTGCGCGCGATTGCGGAGGCCGAGGACTCATGGCTGGCCGCCAGCGCCGCGGTCGAGGAAGCGCAGGCGGCGGAGTAGCTACGCCTTCTTCTCCCAGCGGCCGCTCTGTGCCTGCTGCCAGTAGGTGGCGTCATGGCCGGCTGCCTTGGCCGTTGCCCACTGACCACGTGCGCGACCCACAGCATCCGGATCATTGCCGTCGAAGAGGATGACCACGCGCTGGTAGGCGGCATAGTCCGCCGTCTCGGCGCCGTCCGCGAGGAAACGCACCGTCGCGCCGTTGGGATTATCGTCTGTGGCCGTCAGCCATACCGGCTGCTCAGCGGCGCGGGTCTCCTTTGCGGTACCGTGGGGCAAAAAACTCTCGTCGCGGTAGGTCCACAGATGCGCGTCGAGCGCGTCGCGCCGCTCCTCCGACCCCACCTGCACAATCACACGCCATTTGCGCTCAAGGCTGCGCTCCAAGAGCCCGGGCAAGACCTGCTCGAGAGGCTGGCTTTGGAGATGGTAGAAAAGGACCTCGGCCATTGGGCTCCGCCATAAGCGCTGCGGCATCTGACGGGCGGGCACCGACCCGCCGTCAGCAGCCACAGCAGCGGCCTAGTTGGACATATTGCTGAGGTTGCTGGAAACAGCGCCTGAGCCAAAGGTGCGCAGCGCCAGCCGGAAGTCGAAGGTGCGGCTTGGCTGGTCGCTGGCGTAGGTCTCGCCATAGGCGAACGACAGCGTCAGACAGTCGTTGTCGAAGGCAATGCCGAAGGAGTCGCTCGCGATCGACGTCTTGGCGATGTCGTAGGTCATGGTGCCGAATGCGCGCCAGTTTTCCGAGAGATTGAGCGAGGCGGCACCACGCACCACGGACGACGGCGTCAGCAGGCCGTCGTTCGGGTTCTCGCGGAGGTAGAGATATCCGGCCGACGCGGTAACCGGGCCAAGCGCGCTGGTCGCCTGCAGTTCGACCCGGTTGAGGTTGAAATTGGCGTGGTCGAAACGCGCGCGGCCTTCCAGGCGCGGGCCGACGCCGCTGTCCAAGGCAAGGCCAGCCACGTAGTCGGAGAAGGTGCTCTCAAGCCCAGAATAGGCGCCGACGTTGGAGGTATCGTCGGCTGCATACGGGTTGGCACCCGCGAGCTGGATCGACTGGCCGAATGTGCCGTCGATCGAGGCGCCATTGGCGAAGGTGCTGTTGTAGTGGATGCCAATGTTGGCACGCGTGCCGGTCTCGACACGGTCGTAGCCGGAGTACTTGTCGCGATCGAACAGGTTGGAGACGTCGAACACGAGACTCTGGGCATCGTTGTTCGGCAGATCACCCGAATCGATCTCGTTCGGCCGGGCGATCACCTGAACGATCGGCTCCAGGATCTGCGTCGTGTTCGGACCCGAAATCAGCAGCGGATAGCTCCACTCGACGCCGACCGCGGGGGTGAAGCGGAAGGCGGTCGTATCCGGACCCAGCACCGTCGTCCCGTTGAGGGCGAACAGATCGCCGCGCAACGAAGCAAATGGCGTGAATACCTGCCCGCCCGGCGTCACGAAACGTCGTTGCCAATCGACCTGCTGCGTGGCGCGAATCTCGCTGCCGGCAACGCCGTGGTAGTACGGACTGCCCGGATCGCCGGCAATGTTGAATGGATCGTCTTCCGCCCGCTGCACGTTGGCGATGTTGGTCGTGAGCGTCACCTCACCCCCGGCAACATCGTCCCACTGGCGCTCTGAATCGATGACCGGCGCGACCCAAGCCTGACGCTGCTGATCGTACAGTCCGGGATCGCTCACCGGCGCCGCCGATGGATCGGTCAGCACCTGGAAATAGGAACTGCGCGCCTCGAAGTAGTTGCGATCGTGAATACCGGTCAGATGGATTGTCGACGTCGTGAAATCTTCGTCGTCGTTGATGATGTTGTAGTCGCGCGTGAACGAACGGTCGGAGAGCAGCGTCCCGTCCCAGCCGAGCGTCCAGTCCTGATTCAGATAGAACTCGCCAGTACTGCGGACCGCGCCGCGCAACGTCTGGTCGCCCGGCGCTCCGGAGAAAGCCTCGGGCGCAAGCTGGTCGATGCCGGCGACGTGGACCGTATACTGGCCGTTGCTGAGGCGCTGGCGGAACTCCCCTTCCAGCATGACGCCCTGCCGCGTGAGGAACGTCGGCGTGAATGTGAAATCGTAGCTCGGGTTGAGGGCCCAGTAGTAGGGCACGGAGGCGAACGCACCGAGCTTCGCCGAGTAGCCGAAGCTCGGCGTCAGGAAGCCGGTCTTCCGCTTCACGGTCGAGTCGGGAACGCTGAACGCCGGAAGATAGGCGATTGGCTGGCCGAAGAATTCCAGCGAGGCGTTGGTGAAGTAGATCATGTGCTCTTGTTGGTTAGCCACGATCTTCTCTGCCTTCACGTCCCACAGCGGCGGCCGCTCCGGGTGTTCCGCGCACGGCTCGCACGCCGTGTAGGTGCCGTTGGTGAATGTCGTGACGTTGCCGCCGACACGTTCCGCCTTGTCGGCGGCGAAGTGCGTGCGCTCCGGCGTGTCGACGCGCAGCGACTGCACAAAGCCGTCGCGGAAATCGTCGGTGACGTCGAAATAGTCAGAATAAAACGCGGCACCAGTCGGATCGACCAGCTTCACGTTGCCGGTCGCGATCAGGCGGCCGTTGCCCTTGTTGTAGGTGAGCTTTTCGGCCTCGAGCGTGTAACCGGCGTAGTACACCTTGACGTTGCCGACCGCCGCGACCTGGTTGCGGTCGTAGTCGTAGACCATCTGGTCGGCCTCAACGAGCATCTTCTCGCCCGGCGCCGGCTTGGCGACCGCGAACGGAACCGGCGCATCAATGGTCGTGGTTTCGGCGCGGACCGCGTCCGGCAGCAGCAGGGCGACGAGCGAAAAAAGCGCCGCGGCGATCCCCATCGCCCCGACGCGCAGCACAACAAGATTGCGGCGCGGTAGCGCCCCCCTCATCCGTCCTCCAGGTGCAGAAGCACCGTGACCCCCGCCAACGTGGCGACGATAGCCGGAAGCCAGGCAGCCAGCGCCGGCGACACGAGGCCGCCACTGCCCAGATCCCACGCAATCTTCGTCACAACATAGAGCATGAAGCCTACGCCGACGCCAGCAATAATCACCCTTCCGAGGTCCCTGGAACGGGAGAAGCGGAGCGAGACGTTGGCAGCGATAAGTACCATTGCCAAAAGGAGAATCGGCTTCGATAGCAGCACATTGTACTGCAGGTCGTAGTGGTCGGTGGAGAGGCCCGCGCGACGGGCGGCTGCCGCAAGATCCGGCAATGTCCAAAATGAAACCGAATCAAGCTGCAAGAACGTTTGCTTCACCTCATTTGGCGACAGGTCCGTCGAAAGCTCATAGTCCGCTACCTGTTTCGGGTTCGCGTTGACGGACGTGACCGTAGCGTTGCTGAAATGCCACGCCCCGGGAGCGTAGTGGGCAGTCGGCGCGTCCACGCGTTCGCGAAAGTGGTCGTTGCCGTCGAAGACGTATGCGGTTGCCCCGACGAGGCCGAGCCCGCCATCGTACGATTGCACCGCGCCGATGATCGAATTGGAATCGCCGGACTGCTGGCGCAGCCACACGGCGCCGTCGCCGTCCGTGCTTTGCACCGGCTTGGTTCCGTCGCTGAAGACCTTCGCCGATATCTGGTTCGATAACGAGCGCAGCTCGGCTGCGAGCGGGTTGTACAGCGTCGTCGCCAGCACCCCGAACAACAGGCCGACGGCACACGCCGGAAGCAGGAACTGCCACGCCGACACACCCGCCGCTCGTGCCACCACCACCTCCAGACGCCGGTTGGCGATCACGAAGGCGGCGATCGAACCGTAGAGCACTGCGAACGGCAGCGAGTCCTCGGTGAGGCTCGGCACCTTGAACAGAGCGACTACGGCGAGCAGGAAGCCCGCGGTCCCTTCTCCCTGGAATACGCGGTTGATGAATTCGAAGTACGTGACAAGCGCCGTGATCAGAAAGGCGAGCAGAAATATCGCGCCGACCATCTTGGCGAAATGGCGTGCGAAGTAGAAGGACAGCGTGCGTCCGAACATGTCGCCCTACCTCGCCGGCGCGGCGGCGCGATTGCCGACCAGACCGCTGACGCGCCCGAAGATGCCCTCGCCCAAAGCGACCAGAGCTTCCGGCGGCCGCCATTGTTTGCCGGCCAGGATCAGCACCGCGGCAAGCGCGGATAGCCCTATGGGCAGCACGAACGACGCGATCTGCGCCAGGAGGCTCGTCTCCAGCGGCAGGAAGAGCGAGCCGACTCGCACGATGAGAACCAGCAGCACCGCGGCGGTGGCACTAGGGCCGCGCCCGCGCCGGGTCGATTCCGCCTGTCCGAGGAAGAGGACGGGGAGCAGGGCGAACACAAAGCAATAGAGCGGCGTGGACAGGCGTGAGATCAGCTCGCCCCGCAGCTTGCCGGGAGAGTCGCGGAAATACGGATCGTTGGGATCAGGATTGAGAAGGTAGGTGGTCGGCCGTTCGATAGGCTTGAGGGTTGGTGTCGTGGCGCTGGCGGCGAAGCTCGACAGGTCGAAAGCATACGAGGTGAACTCGATGATCGAGGTCGACTGATCGATCTTGGAACGCTGCTGAATGGTGCCGTTGGCCATGATCAGGAACGTGCCGAGCGGATTCTCCAGGATTGCGCCTTTTTCCGCGATGTAGGTGACGGTCTTGTCGGGCTCGCGGTCGTCGGACACGAAAATGCCCCGCAAGGAACCGTCGGGATTGCGGTTGCGCATGTGGAACGTGAGCTTCGGCGTGAGCTGAACGAAAGCGCCTTCCTGCATGAACTGCGTGATGATGTTGCCGCGCACGTTCGTGATCAGCACTTCCCACGTGCGCAGCGCCAGCGGCGAGAAGTAGAGCGTCATCGCACCGACCGCGAGCGTCGCCAGAAAGGCGATGACGAGCACCGGCTTCAGCACCGTCCACTGGCGTGCGCCGCTGGCATTGATGACGACCAGCTCGGAATCGCCGTTCAGCGACATGAACGTGTAGATGACGGAAATCAGCAGCGAGATCGGAAAGACAATCGCCACCAGCACCGGTACGAGCAGTGCGGAGACCTCGAGGAACGTCGTGATCGCCTGACCGTCGGCGGTCACGAGATCGAACTGGCCGAGCGCCTGGCTCAGCCACACCATCGCGCCCAGCGCGATGAAGGTAAGAAGGCTGGAGCTGACCAGCTTCCGGAAGATGTAGCGTTCGATCAGCTTCATATCGGCCTTCGGGCAGGCGAAGCACCCGCCGCGCTGCGATTATGGGCGGGGCGCCCGCCGTGGCGCAACTCCTTGCAAAGCGCCGCTTGCGGACGTTATGTCACCTGTGCGACAGCGGCCTGCCCGCGCGATCCTTTCCCATCCCCTCGAGAACCGCCCCGAAAGCCCGCCATGACCGATCTCGCTCGTATCTCGTTCGCCAAGGCCGGCGGCAAGCCAGCCGGCATCCTGGTCGTCCTTGCCGACGAAAGTCTGGCGCTGGGTAAGAGCGCGGCCGCGCTCGGCCTCGACAAGCTGGTCAAGCGTGCGGCAGCGGCGGCCGACTTCAAGGGCAAGGCCAGGTCGACGCTCGACCTGATCACCCCGGCCGGAACGGACCTTGATCGCCTCATCGTCATCGGCGTCGGTAAGGCCAGCGCCGTCGCTGCCGGCGATTGGATCAATCTCGGTGGGGCGACGGCTGGCGCGATCGGCCGCTCCAGGAAGGCTACCGTTATTCTGGAATTGCCTGGCAAGGCCGAAGCCTCGGCCGACGCAGCGGCCGACTTCGCGCTCGGCATGAAACTGCGCGCCTACGCCTTCGATAATTATCGCCAGTCCGACGAAGACGCGCCGAGAGGCCCTGCCGACATTGCGCTTGCCGTCACCGATGCTGCGGCAGCCAGGGCAGCCTGGAACACACGCGCCGCCATCGCCGACGGCGTGCTGCTGGCGCGCGATCTGGTGAACGAGCCGCCGAACATTCTTGGTCCCGTCGAGTTCGCCGATCGCGCCAAGGCACTGGCCAAGACCGGTCTCAAGGTCGAGGTGCTGACCGAGAAGGAGATGACCAAGCTCGGCATGCGTGCGCTCCTCGGTGTTGCGCAGGGTTCCGCGCGCCCGCCCCGCCTGGTGATCATGCGCTGGAACGGCGGCAAGGCAAAGGATGCGCCGGTCGCCTTCGTCGGCAAGGGCGTCGTCTTCGACACCGGCGGTATCTCGATCAAGCCCGCCGGCGGCATGGAGGACATGAAGGGCGACATGGCCGGCGCCGCGGCCGTCACCGGGCTCATGTCCGCGCTTGCCGTACGGAAGGCCAAGGTCAACGCAATCGGTGTCATCGGCATCGTCGAGAACATGCCGGATGGGAACGCGCAGCGCCCCGGCGACATCGTCACGGCGATGACGGGCAAAACGATCGAGATTATCAATACAGATGCCGAGGGCCGCCTCGTGCTGGCCGACGCGATCGCCTATACCGAGCAGCGCTTCAAGCCGAAGTTCATCATAGACCTCGCCACCCTCACCGGCGCGATGGTCGTGGCCCTCGGCCACCAGATCGCCGGCATGTTTGCCAGCGACGATGGGCTCGCGGCAGCACTCGGTGCGGCTGGCGTAGCCACTGGCGAGCTGGTCTGGCGCATGCCGCTTGGCCGGGAATACGACAAGGCAATGGATTCCAAGTTCGCCGACGTGAAGAACGCCGGCGGCCGGGATGCCGGATCGATCACCGCCGCGCATTTCATCAAGCGTTTCGTCAAGGACACGCCGTGGGTTCATCTGGACATTGCCGGCGTCGCGCTTGGTTCCCCCCATACCGACATCAACCGCTCGTGGTCATCGGGGTGGGGCGTGCGTCTGCTCGATCGGCTGGTCGCCGACAATTACGAGAGCAAGTGAGGCGTGCGGCCGCCGTTCACCGCTGATCTCATGATTTCGCCCCAATCGCGGGGATTATCGCGCCCGGTGAGCAGGGTGTGTGCATCTTCGAGTCGCCTCTCGTCGTCAGCCGCGGCCGCATGCTAATTTCGCCCGTTCCCTCCACGTTTCGCGCCGCGAAACCCCTTGCCGGATTGAACTTGTCGTCGCACCGCCGCCATTCGTTCGTTGCTGCCGTGCTGCTTGTTGCGGCCTCCGCGTTTGTGCTGGCCGCCTGCAACAGCTCCAAGACCTCCGCTCCCGTCGAAGCCGCGGTTGCGACCACCACTCCGCCGACGGTGCCCGAAGTCGCGCCCCCGCTGCCCAAGGGCGCCGGGAGCTCGATCCCGGTCCTGGTCAACGACGTGCCGATCACCGCCTATGACATCGACCAGCGCATTCGACTGATGCGTCTCGGCGGGGCGAAGGCGACCAAGGAAAGCGCGCAAAGCGACCTGATCGACGAGACGCTGGAGGGACTGGAAGCGCAGCGCGCCGGCATCAACGTGCCGCAGGCCCAGATCGACGCTGCTTTCGCCAACATCGCCAGCCACCTCAAGATGACGCCGGCCACCCTCACTCAGGCTCTTGGTAGCCAGGGTATCGCTGCCGCGACGCTGAAAAAGCGGCTGAGCGCGCAGATCGCCTGGACACAGCTCGTGCAGATGCGCACGCAGCAGAAAGCGAAAGTGACGAGCGAGGATGTCAACACGATCGTGAGCGGCAAGTCGCCCGATGCCCTCACCATCCACGAATACATGCTGCAGCAGATCGTGTTCGTGGTGCCGAAGGGATCGTCCAGCGGCGTCTTCGCCCAACGCCAGCAGGAGGCGGCTGCCTTCCGCCAGTCTTTCCCCGGCTGCGACAAAAGTCTCGACAAGGCGCAGCATCTGCGCGGCGTCGTCGTCAAGGATATCGGCCGGCGCGATTCCACACAGCTCACCGGCCCGGAGGGCGATGCGATCCAGAAGACCGCCGTCGGATCGACGGCGCCGCCCACCCGCACCGATGAAGGCATAGAGCTGATCGCGGTGTGCTCGTCGCAGGCGATCCAGTCCAGCGAGGGCGCCCGCACTGAGGCGGCAAACGCCCTCTACGCCCAGCAGATGGACCAGCAGGGCAAGGACTATCTCAAGGAACTGCGCGACCGCGCGATCATCGAGTACCGCTAGCCGATGGCTGACGCGCCCGCGCTTCCGCCGCTCGCCCTGACGATGGGCGAGCCGGCGGGAATCGGCCCCGATGTCACCCTGCTCGCCTGGTCGCGGCGCGCCGAGCTATCGCTGCCTCCGTTCTACTGCCTTGGCGATGTCGCGCTCTATGCCAGCCGCGCCGCCGCTCTCAACCTCAATGTTCAGGTGGAAGCCACCTCGCCCGATCGGGCCGTCGCGGTCTTCAACCGTGCGCTTCCGGTGGTGCCGCTGGCCGCCTCGGTCAAGGCCACGCCGGGCACTCCGAATCCGGCCAACGCCCAGGCGGTGATAGAAGCGATCGCCCGCTCGGTCGGCGATGTGCGTGCCGGCGTGGCGAGCGCCGTGGTCACGGCGCCGATCTCGAAGAAGACCCTCTATGCCGCCGGCTTCCAGCATCCCGGTCACACCGAATTCCTCGGCACCCTTTCGTCAACCTGGACGGGCGCTCCGGCGAAGCCCGTGCTGATGATGGCGGGACCGGAACTGAAGGTGGTGCCCGTCACCATCCACATCCCGCTTCATTCCGTGGCCGCCGCGCTGACGCGCCCACTCATCGTCGAGACCGGTCGCATCCTCGCCGCGGATCTTCGCCGGCGCTTCGCCGTCGCCAGCCCGCGCATCCTCGTTGCCGGGCTGAACCCGCACGCCGGCGAGAATGGCGCCATCGGCGAGGAGGACGAAGCGGTTGTGCGGCCGGCGGTGGCTGATCTGCGCGCCGCCGGGATTGACGCGCGCGGACCGATCTCTGCCGACGCCATGTTTCACCCCGCAGCGCGCACGGCTTATGACGCGGCCCTCTGCATGTATCACGACCAGGCCCTCATCCCGGCCAAGACCATCAACTTCAAGGACACCGTCAACGTCACGCTCGGGCTGGCGTTCGTGCGCACCTCGCCCGACCACGGCACCGCCTTCGATATCGCGGGTACGGGTAAAGCCGACCCATCGAGCCTCGCCGCGGCGCTCCGCATGGCGGCGCACCTGACGCGCAACGAAGCTGCGGTATGAGCCAGATCGACGGCCTGCCGCCGCTGCGCGATGTCATTGCGCGGCACGGCATCGCCGCGAAAAAATCGCTTGGCCAGAACTTCCTGCTCGACCTCAACCTGACGGCGCGGATCGCCCGCGCCGCGGGTCGCCTCAGCGACGCCACCGTCATCGAAGTCGGACCGGGCCCCGGGGGCCTCACCCGCGCGCTGCTTGCTGAGGGCGCGGCCCATGTCGTTGCCATCGAGCGCGATGAACGCTGCCTCGCCGCCCTGGCCGAGATCGCTGCGGCCTACCCCGGACGGCTGACCGTCGTGCCTGGCGACGCGCTGGAGACCGATATCTCGGCGCTCGTCCCCGACCACACCGGCGGGCGCACGCTGATTGTCGCCAACCTGCCCTACAATATCGCGACCCCGCTCCTCGTCGGCTGGCTGCGCGCCGAGCCCTGGCCGCCGTGGTACGAGTCGCTGACGCTCATGTTCCAGCGCGAGGTCGCACTGCGCATCGTCGCGGAAGCCGGCGACGACAGCTACGGCCGACTGGCGGTGCTCGCCGGTTGGCGGACCAACGCCGAGATCCTGTTCGACATTCCGGCGCGCGCGTTCACCCCGCCGCCGAAGGTCACTTCATCCGTCGTCCAGCTCATCCCGAAGCCGCGACCTTTACCGTGCGATCCCGATAGCCTGGAGCGTGTCGTCGCCGCAGCCTTCGGCCAGCGCCGCAAGATGCTTCGCCAGAGTCTGAAGTCGCTGGGGGCCGATCCGCTCGGCCTGCTTGCCGCGGCGGGCATCGAAGGCACGCGGCGGGCGGAGGAAATCGACGTTGCCGGCTTCGTCGCGCTCGCGAATGCGTTCGTACCTCCCCCGCCACGCACGCGAGAGGGTTTCGCATCTTGAGAGCGAAGCGAACCGGTAAGAGGAGCGCGCCGGCGCCAGCCGATTGCTACGCCGTGCCCTTCACCAAGTCGGCGACGAAGCCCGCCAGTTCCGGCTGGCGCTCGCGCCGGTACCGGTCCGCCACGGCGCTGGGCCGCGGCGGACGCTCGCGCCGGCCGCGCTCAGCGTCGAGTATGGCACGCGCCGCGTCGAACGATTCCTGCAGGTCGCGGTTGACCAGCACGTAGTCATACTCGCTCCAGTGCTCGATCTCGGTGCGCGCGTTCGCCAGCCGCCGGTCGATGACCTCGCGCGCATCCTCGGCCCGCCGTTCGAGCCGCGCCCTGAGCTCCGCCATCGACGGTGGCAGGATGAACACGCCGACCACGTCGCTGCCCATCGCTGCCTTGAGCTGGCGCGTGCCCTGCCAGTCGATGTCGAAAAGCACGTCGCGGCCCTCGTCCAGCGCGCTCGCCACGGGCGCGCGTGGCGTGCCGTAATAGTTGCCGTGCACCAGCGCCCATTCCAGCAGTTCGCCGCCGGCCTTCATTGCCGCGAAGCGTTCGCTGGTGATGAAATGATAGTCGACGTCCCTGATCTCGCTCTTGCGGCGCTCGCGCGTCGTCACCGAGATCGACAGCCGCATGTTGGTTTCGACATCGAGCAGCTTGCGCGCGATCGTCGACTTGCCGGCGCCCGACGGCGACGACAGCACGAACATCAATCCCCGCCGCTCCGCGCTCATTCGAGGTTCTGCACCTGCTCGCGGAACTGATCGACCGTCGCCTTGAGCTCGAGGCCGATTGCGGTCAGCGCCACATCATTCGATTTCGAGCATAGCGTGTTGACCTCGCGGTTGAACTCCTGCGCCAGGAAATCGAGCCGGCGCCCGACGGCGCCGTTCTCGGCGAGCAGCGCGCGAGCCGCGGCGACGTGCGCGTCCAGCCGGTCGATCTCCTCGCGAATATCGGCACGGGTGGCGAGCAGCACGGCCTCCTGATGCAGGCGGTCCGGATCGAGCGCCGGCGCCGCATCGAGCAGCGTCGCGACCTGCTCGGCCAGACGTGCGCGGATCGCTTCGGGCGCGCGCGCCGGCGTCGCCTCGGCGGCGCGCGTCAGGCGGGCGATGTCAGCCAGCCTCGTCTCCAGTACCGTTCCGATCGCGCGTCCTTCGCGGCGCCGGTCCGCGACCAGGCTGGCGATAGCGGCATCGAGACTAGCGATCATGTGGCGGCCGACCGCGTTGCGCCCTTCTTCGTCGGCGAACGGCTCGACCGTCTCGACGACGCCGCGCACGGCCAGCAACCCATCCATCGTCGGCGGCTGGATCTCGACCCGTTCGCCTATCCGCTCCATCGCCTGGATCACCTCGGAAAGCACGGTCTCGTTGACGCGCACGTGCACGCCTCCGGCCTCAGCCTGCACGCTCAGCGAGGCTTGCGTATTGCCACGCACGAGCGCCGCGCCGATCCGCTCGCGAACGCTGCCTTCCAGAAATTCGAAGCCGGGCGAAAGCCGTAGCCTGACGTCCAGCCCCTTGCCGTTGACGCTGCGCAGCTCCCACGTCCAGCGATGGCCTTCGCCGGCACCGTCGGCACGCGCAAAGCCGGTCATGCTGGACAAGGGCATCGCACAGCCTCGAAGTCAGGGGAACGGGAATCGCGCCGGCCGGCGGCGCTGCATAAAAGCCGCCGGCGTCGTTTCGGGCAAGGGGCCCGGCTACTGCCCGGCCGCCCCTTCGGGGTCCGGTGCGTCGGGATCGTTCGGATCGAGCGACATCGGCGCATCGTTGCTCGGCAGGGTCACCGGCTTCATCTTGGGCGCCGGTGCCGGCGGGTTGGCGATCGCCGGCCGTACCGTCGGAAGCGGCATGTCACTGCCACCGCTGTTGGTGGAGGTCGCGTCGGGAGCCGGCGTGGAAACGTCGCCTGTCGGCGCCGCCGTACCGGATGCATCGGTCGCCGGTGGCGCGCTTCCGGCATCCGCCGGCGGGGCACTGGCGCCTCCGGCAAGCGCCGCGCCGGCGTTGGCGCTGATGTCGCGCCAGCGTGCCACGTTCTTCAGGTGTTGCTCATAGGTCTCGGCGAAGGCGTGGCCGCCGGTGCCATCGGCAACGAAGTAGAGGTCGCGGGTGCGCGACGGGTTGGCGACCGCCTCCAGCGAAGCGCGACCGGGATTGGCGATCGGACCCGGCGGCAATCCGGTAATCATGTAGGTGTTGTATGCCGAGGCCTTTTCGATGTCGGCTTTCGCCAGCGTGTAACCTTGCGGTTTGCCGGCGCCCTGGAACAGGCCGTAGATGACAGTCGGGTCCGACTGCAGGCGCATGTTCAGCCGCAGGCGATTGATGAAGACGGCCGCTACGCGCGAGCGCTCGTCGGCGATGCCCGTCTCCTTCTCCACGATCGAGGCCAGAGTTACCATCTGGTCGGGCGTCGTGATCGGCAGGTCGGGTGCGCGCTGCTGCCAGACCTCCGCGACGACGCGGTTGCGCTCCTGCGCCATGTGGTCGAGCACGCTCTGGCGTGTTTCGCCGCGCGTCACCTTGTAGGTCTCGGGCAGCAGCGAGCCTTCCGGCGGCACCGCCGCGATCTCGCCAGTCAGCCTGTCGTCGCCGTTGAGCCGGTCCACGACCTGCTGGCTGGTCAACCCTTCCGGTATCACGATTGAATAGAGAATGCCGCGGCCCGACGCGATCGCGTCCATGATGTCGTGCATGGAGGCATGCGCGTCGATCTGGTACTCGCCGAACTTCATCGCGCCCTGCTGATGGTTCAGCCAGACGCCGGCGATGAACAGCCACTTGGACGAGATTGCGCCTTCCTTCTGCAGCTCGTCGGCAATCGCCGACAGGCTGCTGCCGGCCGGCACGTTGATCGTGCGCGGCTGGTCGAGCACGCCGGGCTTGTTGAACTGCATCTTGGCAGCGAATACGCCGCCGACCGCGGCAACCACCGCGATGATCGCGACAGTCAGGACGAAATTGAGGAACACGACCAGCGGGTGACGCACCGCCCGCGAGCGCAGCGGCGGCGGCGGGACGGCCTCGGGCTGCAGGGCCTCGGTCGGGCTCTTGGGCGAGGAGCGGCCGAGCGACGACGACAGGCGCCGTGACAGCACCTCGGCATCGTCGACGAATGGCTCGCGCCGGTAATCAACCCTCAGATCGGCCATGCCACCCGAACTCTTTCTGCCACTTCACGGATTCGCCACGCCGCGCGGGACCATAGCACCGATTTTGGCGAAAGCGGGAAGGCCGAATCGGGCTCCGCAAAATAGCCGATCGGGAGCACCGCGGCATTTACCTTCCGGGCGCGCTCCGGCTACTGATGCCGGCGGAACACCAGCGACGCGTTGGTACCGCCGAAGCCAAACGAATTGGATAGCGCCACGTCGATCTTGCGCGGCCGCGCCTGGTGCGGAACGAGGTCGATCGCCGTCGTCACCGACGGATTGTCGAGATTCAGTGTCGGCGGCGCGATGTTGTCGCGAATGGCGAGCAGCGAGAAGATCGCCTCCACGGCACCCGCCGCGCCGAGCAGATGCCCGGTTGCCGACTTGGTGGACGACATCGACACCTTGCCGGCGGCGTTGCCGACGACCCGCTCGACCGCGTGCAGTTCGATCTCGTCGGCCATCGTCGAAGTGCCGTGGGCATTGATGTAGTCGACGTCGTCGGCGCTGATCTCAGCCCGCTTCAGCGCCATGCGCATGCAACGCTCGGCGCCGTCGCCATCCTCTGCCGGCGCGGTGATGTGGTAGGCGTCGCCCGAGAGGCCGTAACCGATGACCTCGCCATATATCCTGGCGCCACGTGCGAGCGCGTGCTCGCGCTCCTCAAGCACTACGACGCCGGCGCCCTCGCCCATGACGAAGCCATCGCGGTCGCGATCATAGGGACGCGAGGCGGCGGTCGGGTTATCGTTGAAGTGCGTGGAAAGCGCCTTGCAGGCGGCGAAGCCCGCCACGGCAAGGCGGCAGACCGGCGACTCCGTTCCGCCGGCGACCATCACATCCGCATCGCCGAGGCCGATCAGCCGGCTGGCGTCGCCGATGGCATGCGCACCCGTGGAACAGGCGGTGACCACCGAGTGGTTCGGCCCCTTGAGGCCATGCCGGATGGAGACATTGCCCGAAGCGAGATTGATCAGGCGGCCCGGAATGAAGAACGGCGAGATACGGCGGGGGCCGCGATCGCGCAGAGTATGCGCGGCGTCCTCGATGCCTTCGAGGCCGCCGATGCCGGAGCCGATGAGCACGCCGCTTGCGACCTGGTCTTCCTTCGTCTGCGGATGCCAGCCGGCGTCGTCCAGCGCCTGGTCCGCCGCCGCGATGGCGTAGACGATGAAGGGATCGACCTTCCGGATCTCTTTCGGCTCGAGGTATTCCTCGGCGTTGAACTTGCCCTCGGCTTTTGGCCCGCGCGGAATCGTGCCGGCAACCTGGCAGGCCAGATCGTCGACCGGAAATTCGGTCAGCTTGTGCAGGCCGCTCTTGCCGGCGATTGCGTTGCCCCACGTCGCATCTACGCCGCAGCCGAGCGGCGTTACCATGCCGAGGCCAGTGACGACGACACGTCTCATGGGAGATTCGCCAGATGCCGCTGCGCCCGCCCGCCCCGGACGTGCATCAAGCCGGGGCTCATGCGTCGGCGCGCTGGCTCAGCCTGCGTTCTTTTCCAGGAAGCCGATGGCGTCGCCGACCGTCAGGATCGTCTCGGCCGCGTCGTCCGGAATCTCGACGCCGAACTCTTCCTCGAACGCCATGACCAGTTCGACGGTGTCGAGCGAGTCGGCGCCGAGGTCGTCGATGAATGACGCGTTCTCGGTCACCTTCTCGGCGTCGACGCCGAGATGCTCGACCACG
>DASZQY010000158.1:0-2038 GCA_035549395.1 Bauldia sp. | reverse complement strand
CCGATTCTGCCCTTCAAATGCCGGCGCCAAGCGGCTATATGAACGCGCGTTCGAGGCGTTGGCCGGGTTTCCCGTTCCCGCCCTTGATTGGCGCGGGGTGGAGCAGCCCGGTAGCTCGTCAGGCTCATAACCTGAAGGTCGCTGGTTCAAATCCAGCCCCCGCAACCAATCCCTTCCCAAACTGAAACTGAATCAGTCACGCCCGGTTCGCCAGCGGCACCACCTTGGCCGCCGACTCGGCGTTTTCGATTGCATCGCGGATCGCCGTCGCGAGCTGGGCGTACGAGAACGGCTTTTGCAGCACGATGTGGCCGGTCTCGGCCCATATGCGCAAACCTTCGTCGCGCATGTACCCGGTGACGAAGACGATCGGCAGCAGCGGCCGCAGCCGCTTCACGTCGCTCGCCAGTTGCGCGCCGTTGATGAGCGGCATGGCGTAGTCGACGACGAGCAGGTCGACCGCGCCGCCGCCCTGCAGCCGGTCGAGCGCCTCGCGCGCGCCGGCGACGGATACGACCTCGTGGCCGGCTTCGCGCAGCATCGCCTCGGTCGTCTCGCGCACCAGGCTGTCATCGTCGACCAGCATGATCCTGAGGCACGGATACTCGGGCAGGGCCTCCATCGGCGCCGCCGCCGTCCCCTGCGCCAGCGCGCCGGCGCGGGGCAGATAGAGGCGTACGGTCGTGCCCTTGCCTTCGACGCTCTCGATTGCGGCGTGGCCGCCGGCCTGCGTGACCATCCCATAGACGTTGGCAAGGCCGAGGCCGGTGCCTTTGCCCGGCGCCTTGGTGGTGAAGAAGGGCTCGAAGGCGCGGGCGCGGATGTCTTCCGACATGCCGGTGCCGGTGTCGCTGACGGCAATGGCGACGTATTCGACCTCTCCGGCGGAGGCATTGGTCACGCTGATGGTGAGCGCGCCACCGAGCGGCATGGCGTCACGCCCGTTGGCGACAAGATTGAGCAGGGCGAGCTCGAGCTGCGAGGGGTCGCTCATTGCCAGCGCCGCGGCCGGATCGATGTCGTAGCTCACGCGGACCAGCGGGCCGGCTGTCCGCCGGATGAGATCGTCGAGGCCGCCGACGAGATCGGCCAGGTTGACGGCACTCAGCTCGGTGACGCGGCGCTGCGCGAAAGTCAGCATCTGCGCCGTGATCTGTGCGCCGCGGTTGGCGGCCGCGATGCCGTGCTCGATCACCTGCGTGCCCTTGGGGTCCTCGACGTAGCGGCGCAGGATCTGCAGCGCCCCCAGCAGCCCGGCGAGGATGTTGTTGAAATCATGCGCCAGCCCGCCGGTGAGGCGGCCGAGGGCCTCCAGGCGCTGCGCCTTCTGCAGATCGTCCTCGGCCTTGCGCCGCCGCTCCTGCTCGGCGAGCAGGGCGTGCAGGTTCGCCTGCTGGCGCTCGTAGCGCGCCGTTGCTCCCCACACGGCAAAGAACAGCGAGGCGGCTGCCAGCGCCGCCAGCGCCGCAATCACCGTGACGTGGAAGTACCATGGCGACAGCACCGCCGAGGCATCGCGGCCATAGGTGACGATGAGGCTGCTTCCCGGCACCGCCTGAAACGCGATGAGGCGGATGATGCCGCTGCGTGAGGGGCGGGTCCACGCCATGCCGCTGACGGTGCCGGCGTTGATCATCTGCATCAGGGTGGAGTCGGCGGGCAGGACGGCCGGTATCTTGGTCGGCTCCGGCGAGCGCACGAGGACGACGCCGTCCTTGCGCATCAGCGTCGCCGACGTCCCGTTCGGATTCTTGAGCACGGCGCTGTAGAAGCCCTGGAAGTAGCTCGGGTGCAACGTGACCGCGACAAGGCCGTTGAAAGCGCCGTCCCTGTGGAGGCCGCGGCTGATGGTGAACGCGACGGTGCCGGCCGCCTTGCCGGCGAACGGCGGGCTGACGAACAGGTCCGGATCGCCGCTCAGCGCGTCCTTGTAGTAGTCGCGATCCCGGTCGTCGTACGCCGGCATGGGATACATGCGGCTGCTCGCCGAATTGTATCCTTGCGGGTTGACCAGAAAGATCGACTCGGTTTCCGGCAG
>DASZQY010000157.1:0-1945 GCA_035549395.1 Bauldia sp. | reverse complement strand
AGACCGGCAAGCGCGAGATCGCGCGCCACTTCGGCATCACCGGCGCCGCCCGCATCCCGCTGAAGGCGATGCTGAAGGAACTGGCCGCGGACGGCGCCATCGAAAGCCGCCACCGCCGCCTGAAACGGCCAAGCGACATTCCCGAAGTCACCGTGCTGGAAGTCACCGGCCGCGACCCTGACGGCGAACTCGTCGCCGCGCCGACCGAATGGCCGGAAGAAGCCGGCGAGGCTCCGGCGATCGCCATCGCCCCGGTGCACGGCAAGCAGACACCGGCGCCCGGCGTCGGCGACCGCGTGCTGGCCCGCATCTCACGCCGCGGCGATGAGTGGAGCGCCCGCGTCCTCAAGGTGCTGGAGAAGAAGCCGCTGGCCCAGCTCGGCGTCGTGCGCCGCGACCGCGTCGAGCCGATCGACAAGAAGCAGAAGGAACTCACCCTCGACCTCGCCGACGTCGGCAAGGCCAAGGACGGCGATCTGGTTGCCGTGCGCGTCACCACCAGCGGCCGCTTCGGCCTGTCACGGGCAAAGATCACGGAAGTGCTGGGCTCGGCGCGCGGCGAGAAGGCGGTCTCGATGATCGCCATTCACGCCCACGAGATCCCGCACGTCTTCCCGGCTGCGGTCCTCTCCGAAGCCGAGGCCGCCGGCGCCGCGACCCTCCATCATCGCGAGGACTGGCGCGAGCGGCCGCTGCTCACCGTCGACCCGCCCGACGCCAAGGACCATGACGACGCCGTCATGGCCGAGCCGGACGGCAGTCCGGACAACCCGGGCGGCACGATCGTCACGGTCGCCATCGCCGATGTCGGCTGGTACGCGCGCCCGCACTCGGCACTCGACCGCGAGGCGCTGAAGCGCGGCAACTCGGTCTATTTCCCCGACCGGGTCGTGCCCATGCTGCCCGAACGCATCTCCAACGACCTCTGCTCGCTCCGCGAAGGCGAGGATCGGCCGGCGCTGGCGGTACGCATGGTGTTCGCCGCCGACGGACGCAAGCGGAGCCACCGTTTCCACCGCATCATGATGCGCTCGCTGGCGAAGCTCTCCTACCAGCAGGCCGAGGAAGCCTTCGAGGGCCGTCCCGGCCACTTGAATCAGGACGTGAGGAATGCGCTGGCAAACCTCTGGGCCGGCTACGAAATCCTGAAGCGCGGACGCGAAGCCCGCGAGCCGCTCGATCTCGATCTGCCGGAACGCAGGGTCATCGTCGGCAAGGACGGCGCCATCGAGCGCATCGTCGTGCCGGCGCGGCTGGAGGCCATGCGCCTGATCGAGGAGATGATGATCCAGGCGAACGTCGCCGCAGCCGAGACACTGGAGGCGAAGAAATCGCCGCTGGTCTATCGCATCCACGACGCGCCCTCGCTGGCCAAGCAGGAGGCGCTCCGCGACTTCCTGAAGTCGATCGAGCTGTCGTTCCCAAAGGGCGGCAACCTCCGCCCCTCGCACTTCAACCGCATTCTGGAGCGCGCCGGCGGCAGCGAGCACGGCCCCCTGCTCCACGAGGTCGTGCTGCGCACCCAGGCGCAGGCCGAATACTCGCCCGAGAATATCGGTCACTTCGGACTTAACCTGAGGCGCTACGCGCACTTCACCTCGCCGATCCGCCGCTACGCCGACCTTATCGTCCACCGCGCCCTGATCCGCGCGCTGGACTTCGGGCCGGGCGGCCTGCCCGAGGGCATCGAAGCGGAGTTGCCGGAGATCGCGGCGCAGATCTCGGCGGCCGAGCGCCGGGCGATGGCTGCCGAGCGCGAGACCATCGACCGCCTCGTCGCCTACTGGCTGGCCGACCGCGTCGGTTCGAGCTTTGCCGGGCGCATCGCCGGCGTCACCCGCGCCGGGCTGTTCGTGAAGCTGGACGAAACCGGCGCCGACGGCTTCGTGCCGATGCGCACGCTGGGCACCGAATTCTTCGTCTACGAGGAGGCGCGCCACGCCGT
>DASZQY010000156.1:0-8827 GCA_035549395.1 Bauldia sp. | reverse complement strand
TGGACAAGCTGGATTCGGTGCCTGGCTATCGCACGCAGCCCGACAACGACTTGTTCCGCAAGGTCGTCGCCGATGTCGGCTGCGCCGTGATCGGCCAGACCGCCGATCTCGCGCCCGCCGACAAGCGCCTTTACGGCATCCGCGACGTCACTGCCACGGTCGAGTCGATCCCGCTCATCACCGCCTCGATCCTGTCGAAGAAGCTCGCCGCCGGCCTGCAGGGCCTGGTCATGGATGTGAAGACCGGCAACGGCGCCTTCATGCAGACGATGGACGCCTCGCGCACCCTGGCGCGGAGCCTGGTCGAGGTGGCCAACGGCGCGGGGCTGAAGACCACCGCGCTGATCACCGACATGAGCGAGCCGCTGGCCTCGGCCGCCGGCAATGCCGTCGAGGTGCTGAACGCGGTCGAATTTCTGACCGGTGCGCACGTCGACAGGCGGCTGTGGGAAGTGACGGTTGCGCTTGGCGGCGAACTTCTGGCCACCGGCGGCCTGGCCAGGGATGCCGCCGAGGGCAGGGTGAAGATCGAGGCGGCTTTCCGCTCCGGTGCCGCCGCCGGGAAGTTCGGGCAGATGACGGCGGCGCTCGGCGGCCCGGCGGATTTCGTCGAGCACGTGGCGCACTACCTGCCCGCCGCGCCCGTCGTCCGCGACGTACTGCCGGAAGGCGAGGGGACGGTCGCCGCCATCGATACGCGCGCCATCGGCATCGCCGTGGTCGAACTGGGCGGCGGCCGCATGCGCGCCAGCGACGCGATCGACCATGCCGTCGGGTTCACCCGCCTCGCCGGCCTCGGCACCCCGGTGGGAAAGGGCACGCCGCTCGGCCGTGTCCACGCCCGCGACGCGGCCGCCGCCGAGCGTGCGTCCGCGAGCCTCGGCGCCGCCTATCGCCTGGGCGCCGCCGCGCCGCAATCGCACACCGTGTACGAGAGAATCGGCACATGAAGTTTCCGGGCTAAGGGATTCTGGCGACTCCGCAATCGCCCTGCACTTCATGTTGAATCGGAACGCCAGCAGACAGGGCTAAGTCGAGCGGGATCCCATGCTCCCGCACATAGCGCGGGCAGGTGCCTCAACGATGATGGCCGGTCGCAGCTCGCCGGCCGAATTTCCCTATAGGAAGCTTTCCCCGTGCATGCCCGGGCGAATGCCGAGGTGGGCGGCGATGGTCTCGCCGATGTCGGCATAGGTCTGCCGGTTGCCGACCGCCTTGCCGCTCATGCCGCGGCGCAGGCCGACGATCGGGATGTGCTCGCGCGTGTGATCGGTGCCGCGGAAGGTCGGGTCGTTGCCATGGTCGGCGGTGAAGATGACGAGATCCCCCGGCTTCAGCTGGGAGGTGATTTCCGGCACGCGCCGGTCGAATGCCTCGAGCGCCGCCGCATAGCCGGCGACGTCCCGGCGGTGCCCGTAGAGCGTGTCGAAATCGACGTAGTTGGCGAAGATGAAATCGCCGTCCCTGGCCAGCCCCATGGCTTCCAGCGTGCGGTCGACAAGCGCCATGTCGTTCGGCGCCTTGAGGATCGTGCCCGTGCCGCGGTGGGCAAAGATGTCGCCGATCTTGCCGATGGAATAGATGTGACGGCCGTCGGCCTCCAGGCGGTCGAGGATCGTCGGCTCTGGTGGCGGCACGGCGTAATCGCGGCGGTTGGCGGTGCGCTTGAAGGTCGCCGGCGTCTCGCCGATGAACGGCCGGGCGATGACGCGGCCGATGTTCAGCGGGTCGCATAGCCGCCGCGCCACTTCGCACACCTGGTAGAGCCGCTCGAGGCCGAAGTGCGTCTCGTGCGCCGCGATCTGGAACACCGAGTCGGCCGAGGTGTAGCAGATCGGCTTGCCGCTGCGGATGTGCTCCTCGCCCAGCTCCTCGATGATCGGCATGCCCGAGGCGTGCTTGTTGCCGAGGATGCCCGGGATCTGGGCTTCGCGGATCAGCCCGTCGGTGAGCGACTTCGGAAACGCCGGTTTCGTGTCGGGAAAATACGTCCACGCGAAGCTCACCGGCACGCCCGCGATTTCCCAGTGACCGGACGGCGTGTCCTTGCCGGTCGATGTCTCGCGCGCCGTTCCCCAGATCGCCTCGGGGCCGGGAAGAGCTTCCAGCCCCGGCGGTAGCATGCCGCTCGAAGCTTCCGCCGCGCGGCCGAGGCCGAGCCGCGTCAGGTTGGGCATGTTGAGGGGTCCCGAGCGCAATCCCTCGCGGTCGCCGCCGCCGCGCGCACACGCCTCCGCGATGTGGCCGAGCGTGTCCGAACCCTCGTCGCCGAACGCGCCGGCGTCCTCGGCGGCGCCGATGCCGACCGAATCCATCACCAGAAGAAGCGCCCGTGTCATGCCGATACCTTAGGCCGGTGATCGCCGTCACAGCAATGCGCGGGGACAAGGGCTGAAATGACGGGGCTTTTCGCTGGAATTAGCCGGCGTGGACGCTAACGTGCCCGCCAGATGTGAAGTAGCGAGGGTCCCCAATGTCGAACTTAACCGTCGTCAAGCACCCGCTGGTCCAGCACAAGCTGACGCTCATGCGCGACAAGGCGACGCCGACGGTGCAGTTCCGCCAGCTTCTGCGCGAGATCGCCCTGCTCCTGACCTACGAGGTCACGCGCGACGCTCCCCTCACGACGAAGAAGATCGAGACGCCGCTCGCCGAGATGGATGCGCCGATCCTCGAGGGCAAGAAGCCGGTCTTCGCGTCGATCCTGCGGGCCGGCAATGGCCTGCTCGAGGGCATGCTCGATCTCGTCCCCTCGGCCCGCGTCGCTCACATCGGCATCTACCGCAATCCGAAGACGCTGGAGCCGGTCGAATACTATTTCAAGGCACCGGAAGATCTCGCCGACCGTCTCGTCATCGTCGTCGATCCGATGCTGGCCACCGCCAACTCGGCTTCGGCGGCGATCGAGAAGCTGAAGCAGCGCGGCGCCCGCGACATCCGCTTCGTCTGCCTGCTCGCGGCTCCGGAAGGCATCGAGCGGCTGCAGAAGCTCCACCCCGACGTTCCGATCTACACGGCCGCCGTCGACAAGTACCTCAACGACCACGGCTATATCGTGCCCGGCCTCGGCGACGCCGGCGATCGCCTCTACGGGACGAAGTAGAGGCACTGTTGCATGGTAACATAAGTGGTACTATGTTTGACATTGAGGAATACGCGGATCAAAATGGAAGCAGCCCGTTTGCCCTATGGTTCGCGGAACTCGATGCGCAGGCGGCTGCCAAGGTCACCGTATTTCTCACCCGGCTTGCTCAAGGCAACACATCCAACGTCAAACGGCTGCAGGCTGGAGTTCTGGAACTGAAAATAGACTTCGGGCCCGGCTATCGCGTCTACTTCGGCCGGGAAGGGGAGAGATTGGTAATTCTTCTTGGTGGCGGTACTAAAAAGCGCCAGCAGCGCGATATCGAAAACGCCGTCAGCCGCTGGGCTGACTACAGAAAACGGGTTGCAGGAAAGGTTTAAAATGCCGCTCACTCGCTCATTCAAGGAAACCGTGAGGGCACGCGCCGAGCGCGATTCTGCTTTTCGTGAAGCTCTGTTAGCGGAGGGCGTCGAAGCGTTCCTCACCGGCGATCTCGATGTCGGCAAAGCTGTCATTCGCGATTACATCAACGCGACCGTTGGTTTCGACCGCTTGGCCGAAGCGACCGGCACGCCTTCCAAAAGCCTGATGCGCATGTTTGGTCCGAAGGGAAATCCGAACGCGCGCAATCTTTTCTCGGTGCTTGGGCAATTGCAGCGCTCAGCCGGCGTCAGCCTGCATATCCGGCATCGGAGTGCTCGCGCATGAAATTCGGCGCCATCTATCCGAGCCTGAAGAACCGCACGGTCCTCATCACCGGCGGCGGCTCGGGCATCGGCGAGAAGATCGTGGAGGAATTCGCCCGCCAGGGCGCGAAGGTCGCCTTCTTCGACATCCTCGACAAGCCGTCGCGCGCGCTCGAAGCGCGCCTGACCCGCAAGAAGCAGAAGGTGCACTTCGAGCACGTCGATCTCGTCGACATCGAGGCCCTGCGCGCCGGCGTTGCCAGGGTGCGCAAGCTTTATGGACCGATCACTATCCTCGTGAACAATGCCGCCCACGACGAGCGCCACAAGTGGGAAGACGTGACGCCCGAATATTTCGACGAGCGCATTCGCCTCAATCTCCGCCACCAGTTCTTCGCCATCCAGGCGGTGGTGCCGGATATGCGAGATGCCGGCTACGGCTCGATCGTCAACATGAGTTCCGGCTCGTGGATGGTCGGCAGCCGCGACATGCCGATCTACGTCGCCTCCAAGGCCGGCATCTACGGGCTTGTGCGCGGCATGGCGCGCGAGCTCGGGCGCATGAACATCCGCATAAATTCGGTCTCGCCGGGCTGGATCATGACCGAGCGCCAGCGCCGCCTGTGGTCGACGCCCGAAGCGCTGGAGCAACTGATGAAGGACCAGTGCCTGCAGCGCACCATTGAGCCGGTGGAGATCGCCCGCGCCATTCTGTTCCTGGCCTCGGACGAGGCCTCCGCCGCCACCAACCAGAATTTTGTTTTCGACGCCGGCTGGCACTAGCGCGGGAACTGCGGGCGCCGTTTGGCCGTTGTAGCTGCGCCGCCGCGCGGCGGGCTCTCTTTTCCACCGGGAAAAATCTGCCGCATGTTTCCGAAAGCCGTCGCCTCGCTCACGCCGAACACGCTGGCTTATGAGACCACGCCGCTGGTCAAGCCGACCGGCTTTCGCGAATATGACGCCCGCTGGTGGTTCGGCGTGCCGGGGGCCAAGCAGCCGCCCGAGCTCAATCTCATGGGCGCCATTGCCATAGGGATGGGCCTCGGCACCCTGCTCGGCGAGCTCGGGGTGGAGAAGACGGTCGTCACCGGCCACGACTACCGCGCCTATTCCTCGTCGATAAAGATGGCGCTGGTCGCCGGCCTGGTAGCCTCGGGTTGCCGCGTGCGCGACATCGGCATGGCGGTTACGCCGATGGCGTATTTCGCCCAGTTCGCGCTCGACGCGCCCGCCGTCGCCATGGTCACCGCCTCGCACAACGAGAACGGCTGGACCGGCGTGAAGATGGGCTCGCACCGGCCGATCACCTTTGGGCCGGACGAGATGACCCGCCTGAAGGAGATCGTGCTCGGCGGCGATTTCCGCGAGGCGCGGGGCGGCTCATACGAATACGTTGCCGATCTCCGCGAGCGCTACATCGCCTCGTTTCTCGAGCGCCCGAAATGGAAGCGGCGCGTCAAGGTCGTCGCCGCCTGCGGCAATGGCACGGCCGGTGCGTTCGCGCCGCAGGTGCTGGCTGCGCTCGGCGCCGATGTCGTTCCCCTCGACACCGACCTGGACTACACGTTCCCGCGCTACAACCCGAACCCGGAGGACCTCGAGATGCTGCACGCCATCTCGAAGGCAGTGAAGGACAGTGGCGCCGACCTCGGCCTCGGCTTCGATGGCGACGGCGATCGTTGCGGCGCCATCGACAACCTCGGCGAGGAGATTTTCGCCGACAAGGTCGGCGTCATGCTGGCGCGCGATCTCTCTGCCGTTCACCCCGGCTCGACCTTCGTCGTCGACGTGAAGTCCACCGGCATCTTCGCCACCGACCCGGTGCTGAAGCAGAATGGCGCCAGGACCGACTACTGGAAGACGGGCCATTCCTATATCAAGCGCCGCGTCAACGAGCTCGGCGCGCTCGCCGGCTTCGAGAAATCCGGCCACTACTTCTTCGCCCCGCCGATTGGCCGCGGCTACGACGACGGCATCGTTTCGGCCATTGCCATTCTCGACATGCTCGAGCGCAATCCCGGGAAGTCCCTGGCCGACCTCAAGAACAGCCTGCCCAGGACGTGGGGCTCGCCGACGATGTCGGCCGCCTGCCCGGACGAGGAGAAGTACGGCGTCGCCGACGCCGTCCGCGATCGGCTGACGGAGATGCAGAAGCGCGGCGATAAGATCGCCGGCCACGCGATCGTCGATCTGGTCACGGTTAACGGCGTGCGCGTTGTCACCGACGACGGGACGTGGGGCCTGGTCCGTGCTTCGTCCAACAAGCCCGAGCTGGTGGTGGTCGTGGAGAGTCCGGCTTCCGAGGCACGGCTGCGCGAGATGTTCAAGGCGGTCGACGCGCTGCTGCGCGATGGCCATCCATCCGTAGGGGCGTACAATCAGACCCTGTAACCATGTTCGCGCAATTCGGCATTTGTCGCGAATTGTGCGGACTGCCGGCGTAGCATCGTTTCGCTAAGGTAACCCATGGAGCGAGTCCGGGTCGGGGGCCTGGCATAAAAAATGGCGGCGCGGGTATTCGGCCAGTTGCCTGAGGGTGGCACGGTCCACGAGGTGACGCTTGCGGCCGGCGACCTGACGATTGCGGTCATTGCGCTGGGCGCGATCATACGCGACGTGCGGCTTGCCGGCTTTGACCATCCGCTCGTGCTCGGCTTCGACGATCCGGCAAGTTACCTGCAGCATTCGCCGTTTTTCGGCGCCGTCTGCGGCCGTTACGGCGGCCGCATTGCGCGCGGCCGCTTCACGCTCGATGGCCGCACCCATCAGCTCAGCCTGAACGAGAACGGCAGGACCCACCTGCACGGCGGCAACGTCGGCTTCTCGCGCCGCCTTTGGGAAATCGTCGATGCGCGCAGCGACAGCGTTGCGCTTCGCCTGGTCAGCCCGGATGGCGAGGAGGGCTATCCCGGCACGCTCACCGTCGAGGTGCGCTACACCCTGGAGGCGCCGGCCACGATCCGCATGGAGGTGACCGCGATCACCGATGCCCCGACCGTGGTCAATCTGCTCCAGCACTCGTATTTCAATCTCGACGATTCGTCTGACATCCTTGATCACCGCGTCCAGATATTCGCCGGCGCCTATACGCCGACCGACGCCGACCTGATTCCGACGGGCGAGATCCTCACCGTCGCCGGCTCCAACTTCGATTTCCGCACCCCCCGGCCGGTTCGCCAGATGCGCGGCGCCGAGCGCATCGTCTACGACAAGAATTTCGTCGTCGATCGCCGCCGCGCCGCTTCGCCGCGGCCGATGGCCCGCCTGACCTCGCCGAAGAACGGGCTTTCCCTGGCCATCGAATCCACCGAACCCGGGCTCCAGTTCTATGATGGCTCATATATTGACGTGCCGGTGCCCAGCCTCGGCGGCCGCAGCTACCACGCCAACGCTGGTGTCTGCCTCGAGCCGCAGCTGTTCGGCGATGCGCCGAACCATCAGAGCTTTCCCTCCTCGGTGCTCCGCCCTGGCGAGACCTACCGTCAGGTTTCGACTTTCGCCTTCGTCCGTACCTGATCGCCGCTTGCAGTCGGGCCGCTATTGGCGCCTAGTTGATCGCGGGGCAACGCGGGAAATCGGTGATGCGGATCGGATGGCGGACCCGCGTGGCGTTCGCGCTCGTGTTTCTGTTCTGGGCGCCGCTCTTCGCCCATGCCGACTGGCGCGGCGACCTCAAGGTCCTGCGCATCGGCTACCTCGCGCCGTCCGACGCGCCTGATGCGGCCGCCCGCCTCGAGCCCTTCCGTGCCTACATGCAGTCGCAGATCTCGCTGCCGGTTGAGCTTGTCCCGGCGACGTCCACCGCCATCCTGATCGACGCCATCGCCACGGCCCGCGTGTCCTATGCCATCATGAGCGGCGGCGCGTACGTGAGCGCCGCGGCGTCGTGCACGTGCGTGTCGCCGCTGGCCGAGCCCGCCGCCTTTGACGGCTCGCGCGGCTTTCACGCGCTGTTGCTCGCCCGCGCTGACAGCGCCATCCAGTCGCTGTCCGACACCGCGGGTCTGCGCCTCGCCCTCAGTGCCGATGATTCGGTCGCCGGCCGGCTGCTGCCCATGCACGCGTTGGCCGCCGCCGGCATGGATCCAGCCACGCACTTCGCGCAGCTCGATGAAGCCGCCGGGCCACAGGCCGCCGTCCAGTCCCTGCTCGATGGCCGCTCCGATCTTTCCGTCGCCTGGTCGAGCCTCAGCGGCGACGCCGCTTCCGGCTATTCGTTCGGCCTGCTCACCGACATGGTGCGGAGCGGCGCCCTCGCCATGGATCAGGTGCGCATCGTCTGGCAGTCGCCGCTCATACCTTTCGGCCCGCACGTGGTGCGCAGCGATCTCCCGGCCGAGGCGAAACAGAGCCTGCTTTCGGCGCTCACCGGAATGGCCGCCGCATCGCCCGACGCGCTCGACGCGGTGGACGATTCGATCTACGGCGGCGGGGGCTTCGTGCCGGTCACGGCCGGCGACTATGCACCGCTCGCCGCGCTGGTCACGCCAGCGGCGCCCACAGCCGCAGATTCGTCGTCACCGACTATCTCGGTGCCCGCCCCGCCATCTGATGCTCAGCCACCGGCCGCCGCTCCAACTTCCACCGCCCCAGCGCCGTTGACGCCGGCCGTGCCGCCTTCGCCAGGCACGTCGCCCTAGGAATGCGGGCGGGCGATCCCGGTGTCGTTGAGACGCGGGCGCAGATAGAACTGGTCGTGGATGTTGAACGTGCCGGTCATGATGTAGCCGACCGTCGGCGTGTAGGCGTAGTCGACGTCGGCGGTGACGAGGTACGTGCTTGCGGTGAGCAGCGAGCTCGGCAGATTGTTGATCGGCGTGCCGGTGTCGAGCGCCTGCCGGTGATACCCGTCGCTCCACTTCACCGTCACTTTCTTGTTCGCGTCGATGTAGTACTCGCTGATCACGATCGTCAGGTTCGACGTCGAATAAGGCGTGATCACCGACGCGGCGGCGTCCAGGATGTTGTCCATGTCGTCGTCGCTGATCGACGTCGACTGCGTGATGAGATCGGAGAGCGAGCTGCTGACGTGCGTCACCTTGCGCGAGATGGTCAG
>DASZQY010000155.1:0-1561 GCA_035549395.1 Bauldia sp. | reverse complement strand
TAGAGCGATTTCGGCCACACCGAATATCCCATGCGCCAGCCGGTCATCGCATACGTCTTCGACCAGCCGTCGAGCAGGATCACGCGGTCGCGAATATCCGGGTACGAGAGCAGCGAGACGTGCGGCAGGCCGTCGTACGTCATCTGCCCGTAGATCTCGTCCGACAGGATGGCGACGTCGGGAAAGCGCGCCAGGCCCTTCACCAGCGCATCGACCTCGGCCTTCGGCGTGACGCCGCCGGTGGGGTTCGCCGGCGAGTTCAGGATGATGAGCCGCGTCTTCGGCGTGATCAGCGACAGCGTCTCTTCGGCCGAGAAGGCGAAGCCGTTGGCTTCGCGGATCGGGATGGGGATTGGCCGCGCCCCGGTGAACTCGATCATCGAGCGATAGATCGGGAAGCCCGGGTCCGGGTAGAGGATGTCGGCGCCGGGCTCGCCGAACATGAGAATAGCGGCGAACATGGTGATCTTGCCGCCGGGGACGACGATCGCCTGGTCGGGGGAGACCTCGACGCCGATACGCCGGTGGATGTCGGCGGCGATCGCTTCCCGCAGCGGCAGGATGCCGGTCGCGGGCGTATAGCCGTGATGGCCGTCGCGCAGGGCCTTGATCGCCGCCTCGACGATGTGGTCCGGCGTGCGGAAATCCGGCTGACCGATGCCGAGATTGATGATGTGCTTGCCTTCGGCGGCAAGCTCGGTTGCCCGCGCCAGCACGGCGAAGGCGTTTTCCTCGCCGATCCGGTCAAAGCCGGCGATGGTGTGCAGCACGGGCGTTCCTCATTGCGTGTTGTCGTTTGCTTTTGTCCGACGAATAGGCGCATAAATTCGCGCCAATTCCAACTGCCAGCTTACCAGCACGCGCTTGCCGACCGTTGCCGAGAAACGCCGCAGTTTTCGCGCACTGCACGAGCGCGGCTGTTTCGCGATTCCCAATCCATGGGACGTCGGCAGCGCCCTTTACCTGCAAAGCCTCGGCTTCAAGGCGCTGGCGACGACCAGCTCGGGCGCCGCTTGGAGCATGGGTCTGGCCGATGGCGCCGTCCCGCTGGAGGCGATGCTCGCCCATTTTTCCGCCCTGGTCGAAGCGACCGACCTCCCGGTCAATGCCGACTTCCTCGACGGTTTTGCGGTCGAGCCGGAAGCGGTGGGTGCGAACGTCACGCGCTGCATCGCCACGGGCGTCGCCGGCCTGTCGATCGAGGATTCCACCCGCGCAACGCCGACGCTGGAGTTCGCGCTTGCCGTCGAGCGCATCGGCGCGGCCCGGGCCGCGATTGATGCTGCCGGCGGCGACGTGTTGCTGGTCGCGCGTTCCGAGATGCTGCTGCAGAATCCTCCGGGGCCGCTGAAGGAGACCATCCGCCGGCTCGTCGCCTTCGCTGAGGCCGGCGCCGATTGCCTATACGCGCCCGGTGCGAGCACCCGCGACGACATCCGCGCGATCGTCGAGGCGGTGGCGCCGAAGCCGGTCAACGTGCTGGCACGCAATCTCGGTGGCCTCGTTATGCGCGACCTTGCCGCCATGGGAGTGCGGCGCGTCAGCGTCGGCGGCTCGCTGG
>DASZQY010000154.1:0-10679 GCA_035549395.1 Bauldia sp. | reverse complement strand
TACGTCGGCCGATGTGAAGGCCGAGAGCGACATCTGCTGCACGTCGTCGAACGCCGTCGAAGTCGTTGAGGCGATGGGGACGGACAGCGTGATCTTCCTCCCCGACCAGTACCTCGCCAAATGGGTCGCATCCCAGACCAGAGTGAAGATCATTTCCTGGCAGGGCGCCTGCGAGGTGCACGAGCGCTTCACTGGGGCGGAGCTGCGCGAGTACCGCGAGGCCAATCCCGGCATCCAGATCCTGGCGCACCCGGAGTGCCCGCCCGATGTGCTTGCCGAGGCGGACTTCACCGGCTCGACGTCGAAGATGTCCAACTGGGTGTTGAAGCACCATCCCAGGAAGGTGCTGCTGATCACCGAGTGCTCGATGGCCTCGAACGTCGCGGCCGATGCGCCGGACATCGAGTTCGTCCGGCCGTGCAACCTCTGCCCGCACATGAAGCGGATCACGCTGCCGAAGATTCTCGACAGCCTCGTCTACATGAAGGACGAGGTGACCGTTGATCCGCTGGTCGCAGAGCGGGCGCGCGCTGCGGTCGAGCGCATGGTCAATCTGAAGAGCTAGGCGCGGATCATGCTGGACCGCAGCGGGACTTCACCGACGCTACAGTCCGACGACGTGGTCATCGTCGGCGGCGGCCTGGCGGGCCTGTTCTGCGCGCTCAGGCTGGCGCCGCGGCGCGTGACGGTGTTGACGGCGGCGCCGATCGGGCAGGGAGCCTCCTCGGCCTGGGCGCAGGGCGGCATTGCTGCCGCCGTTGCGCCGGGCGACACGGTCGAGAAACACCTTGCCGATACGATCGCGGCGGGCGCCGGCATCGTCGATGAGAAAATCGCCCGCATTCTCGTGTCCGAGGCGGCGGCGCGCATTCACGACCTGCTCGAATATGGCGTCCCGTTCGATCGTGACCTCGAGGGGCATCTTGCCGTCTCGCGCGAGGCGGCGCACTCGGAACGGCGCGTCGTCCACGTGCGCGGCGATGCGGCCGGGGCCGCGATCATGGCGGCGCTGATCGCCGACGTGCACAAGACCCCCTCGATCCGCCTCTATGAGGGCTACATCGCCGAACAGCTGGTGCTGCGTAACGGGCGTATTTCCGGCATTGCTGCGCGGCCGCGCAGCGGCGGCACGCCGATCGAATTTCCGGCGCGTGCCGTGGTGCTGGCCTCCGGCGGCAGCGGACACCTGTTTTCCGTGACCACGAACCCCGCCGAGGCCGAAGGCGGCTTTGCGCTCGCGGCGCGGGCCGGAGCCGTAATCGCCGATGCCGAGTTCGTCCAGTTCCATCCGACGGCGTTCGCTTTCGGCCGCGACCCCGCGCCGCTGGCCACCGAGGCGCTGCGCGGCGAAGGTGCCACGCTGATCAACAGCACCGGCGAACGTTTCATGCTCAAGGTTCATCCCGCGGCCGAGCTCGCCCCGCGCGACGTCGTGGCGCGCGCCGTCCACGCCGAAATCGTGGCGGGCAGGGGTGCCTTCCTCGATTGCCGAACCGCGATCGGGGAGAAGTTCGCCGAGGAATTCCCGACCGTCTACGGCTACTGCCGCGAGGCCGGTATCGACCCGGCGAAGGATCCGATTCCCGTGGCGCCGGCGGCGCACTTCCACATGGGCGGCGTGTTGACCGACGCCAACGGCCGCTCGACGCTCGACGGCCTGTGGGCCTGCGGCGAGACTGCCTCGACCGGCGCCCATGGTGCCAACCGGCTGGCGTCCAATTCGCTGCTCGAGGCGGTGGTGTTCGGGGCGCGGGTGGCGAGCGACATCGGCGCCCGGTATCCGCAAGCCGAGCTGATGACACCGGTCGAGCGGCCAGGCGACCGCGCTCCCGCCGATCCCGATCCGGGCGACAAGGCGTTCCTGCGCCGCACGATGAGCGATCTGGTCGGCGTCGTGCGCGACAAGGCGGGGCTCGAGCGCGCGCTGGCGGTGATCGCGACCTTGCAGTCCAAGAACCGCTCGCCCCGTTTTGCCAACGCGCTGGTCGCGGCCCGTATGATTGCGGCCTGCGCGCTGGCCCGCACGGAAAGCCGTGGCGGCCACTACCGTTCCGACTATCCTGAGCCCGATCCGGCCTGGCAGCACCGCACGTTCATGACGTTGCGCCAGGCGGAGGACATCGGCGCCTCGTCTCCGGCGCTGGTGTCGTAGCTGCGATGGTTCCGGTACTCGACCGGCGCCAGGTCGCGGAGGCGGTGCGCGCCGCCCTTGCCGAGGATCTCAGCGCCGCCGGCGATATCACATCGGCCGCCACCATCCCGGCCGAGGCTACGGCGGTCGCAGATTTCGGAGTGCGCAAGGCCGGCGTCGTGGCCGGGCTTCCTATCGCGGAGGCTACGTTTCGCTCGCTCGATCCAGGCGTGAAGTTCGAGGTGCTGCACACCGACGGCAGTCGCGTCGCGCCGGGAACCGTGGTGGCGCGCGTCGCGGGCAACGCGCGGGCGGTGCTCTCGGGCGAGCGCGTGGCGCTGAACTATCTCAGCCACCTGTCAGGGATCGCCACCGCCGCCGCAGCGCTGGTCGAGCAGACGAAAGGAACCCGCGCCGTCATCCTGGACACGCGTAAGACGACGCCCGGAATGCGCGCCTTCGAGAAATACGCGGTCGCCTGCGGCGGAGCGACCAACCACCGCTTGGGCCTCTACGACGCGGTGCTGATCAAGGACAACCACATCGCCGTCGCCGGCGGAGCCGCGGAAGCGATCCGCCGCGCGCGCAGTCACGCGCCGGGAGTGAAGATCGAGATTGAAGTGGGCTCGCTCGCCGAACTCGACGAGGCGATGGGCGAGAGGCCGGACATCGTCATGCTCGACAACATGCGCGTTGCCGATATGGCGGAAGCCGTGAGACGGGTCGCCGGCCGGGCCAAGATTGAGGCCTCGGGCAACGTCACGGTCGAAACGGTGGCGGCAATTGCCGCGACGGGCGTCGATTACATCTCGTCGGGATGGATCACCCACTCCGCTCCCGCCCTCGACATCGGGCTCGATATCGAAATCAGCCGGAGCCCGGCGCCGGTGGCGGCACGGTAGGCGGCGCGCTTCCCGCGAAGAACGCGAAGTAGACAATCACGTAGATGACGACAAGCACGACGACTCCGAACAGGAGCACGTAGCGCACATTGTGATGGGTAGCGCCGCCGCGAGCCTCGTTCGGCTCAAGGACAGGCGCCGGTTCAGTGGCGACGTGCTGGGGCGGCGGGCCTTCGTCGGTCTTGTCGCTGTAGTCAGGGGCGCGCGTGCTCATGGCGGTTCTCCTGCCGGCGGACAATGCAGAAGAAACCGCGCTCGGGCGGCAAGGTTCCTAGCCCCAGCCGCCGTCCTTTGTTTTGTAGAAGATGTGGTCGCCGATCTTCTCGACCTTGTTCATCGCGCGCGCCCAGCGCGGACGGACGTAGGTCGCGTGGTAGTGCGTCGCGGCACCGACATCGGCGAGGTAGAGGGTCTTGGGATCGTTCAGCACTTTGCGAGCAAGCGCGAGGCTGGTCGCCCATGCCTTGGGGTCGTTGATGCGGTCCGGAATGCCATCGCAGGCGAAGGAGAACTGGCAACGGTTGCGGACGTTCTTGTTCTGGTAGACGACGCTGCAGATCGTCTTTGGATAGGCCGGGTTCTTGAGGCGATTGAGCACCACCTGCGCCACCGCGATCTGGCCCTTCTCGGGTTCGCCGCGCGCCTCGAAGTAGATGGCGTTCGCCAGGCACGATACCTCGCTCGCCGAATGGATGCTGGCCGGCAGTGGGTTGTTCAGCCAGGCGTGGTTGGCGTCGATGTTCGGGTCAAGGACAGCTGGACCGGGCGGAACGATGCCCATGACCGCCTCGAACGGCTTCTCGATCGCTGCCGTCGGATCAGGCCCGGCGTAGGCGAGCAGTACCGGCGGCGTCGCGGCTGCCGCCATCACCGGCGGTGCGGCCGCTGCGATCGTTGTGCCGCTTGCACTCTTCGCTGAGCCGGTGGCGGCCGGCGGCGTCGCGGCGGCGACGGCAACTGTGGTGTTGGTGGGTTTAGTCGCGGCACTGGCCACCAGTGCCGCAGCCGCCACGGTCGGCGTCGGCACGACGAAGGCCGTGCGAACCACGCTTCCCGAATCCGGCGCGGCAAACAGGCCGGCCTCGGCGATCACGCTTGCCGTCACGGCCGCGCCGTTGCGCGGCATGAGCAGGTCGCCCTTGTCGGCGGCGTTGCCAAGCGTTGTCGCGGCTGACGCCACGGCGATCGAGCCGGTAGCCGTCCCGTCGACCGCAGACGGGTCGTAGCGGACGGCGAACCGGCGATTGGTGTTGGGATCGACGACGAGGCTGAGCTGCCAGCGGTCCGTGGTGCTGGCGTATCCCTTGAAGCGGGCCAGGGCGTCCTGCTGGGCAATCGTCGTCGACCACACGACAAGGAGCAGGCCCGCGCATGCCATGCGCATTGCCCACTTTCCCCGCAAGAATCGGCTACGTTGCCTCCCCGGAACGACCACGCACTACTCCACGCACACTGACTCGACGGGTCGTCCCGGTCCCTCCGCTGCGGGCCCGGGTAGCGACGCCACCCCTGAAGACGTCAGTGATGCGGGATTAACCTTGAAGCCCGGTTAATGCCGGCAAACCGCCGCCCCCTCGTTCAGCCATAATTCACCGTGCGATTCGGGCTGTAACGGGGGGCAACAAGGGCTATCCCAAGAAAACACACGGCTATCCCAAGGAATTTTCGTGGAGGCGATATGCCGCGTCGGGGGCCGGCTGTGACGGCCGTCACGCGCTGAGACGGCCGTCGCTGGCGGGGATTCTGGCCGCCGCGCTATCCTCCCTTTCGAAACGGGGCAACGATCGGGAGCTGAGGTTCACATCATGAAAAGGACACTGATTTCGCTGGCGGTGGCGGCATCGCTGTCGCTGTCGCTTGGTGGCGCGGCCTTTGCCGCCAGCGCCGACGCCGAGAAGGCCTTTGTCGACGCGTACAAGGCGGCCTTCGCATCCAAGAACGCCGATGCCTTCGCCGCGCTGCTTGCGCCGGGCGGAGATCCGATGGCGGTCGAGTTCTACACGCAGATGATGACGTCCGAAGTTCAGGACGGAAAGCTGACCTCGATCGAGCTCAAGGAGCTGACGCCCGAGGACCAGACGAATGCTGCGGCCATTCAGCCGGGGCCGAACGGCAACCTGCAGCTCAGCCCGAAGCCATACAAGAAGCTGGTGCTGCACATCGAGACCAAGACGTCCGACACCAACGCCAGCTCCGATAGCGAAGTCTTCGTTGCAGACGTCAACGGCAAGGTGATGATCTCGGTGCCGACGCCGGCGAATTGATCGATCCGCTAGCCGCGGCCGCCGAGCCGGAAGCCGAGCGCCGGCCGCTCCTTGAGGATCTCGCGGCGGAAACGGAAGAGGGCCGCCGGCCGGCCGCGTCCTGACTGGATGGCGGCACCCGTCGGCTCGACCAGTTCCGCCGCCTCGACCAGACGGCGGAAGTTCTGCTTGTGCAGATGGCGGCCGGATATGGCTTCCACGGTCTTCTGCAACTCGGTCAGCGTAAATTCCTCCGCCATCAGCTCGAACACCACCGGGCGGTATTTGAGCTTGGCGCGCAGCCGCGAGATGGCGGTGGCGAGAATGCGACGATGGTCGAAGCGCATTGCGGCGCCTGCCGCCAGGGCTTTCCTGGCGGGAGGCGGACGCCCGTCGCGGATGGCTTCCGCAACCAGTCCTGCCTCATACAGCAGCTCGTAGCGATCGAGTGCGCGCTCCTCGTCCCAGGGCGCCCCCTCGATGCCGAAAGCCAGCCGCACGCGCTCGCGCCGGCCGAGCGGCTTGCCGTCGGTTTTTTCGTTGCTGGCGCGCGCCCACGTGGCAAGCGCCGGAAGCAGCACCTCGTCCAGGATCGGCGGGCGCCCGCCGCGCCAGTCTTCCCACGGAAAGAATTCATACCAGCGTCGCCACGTGGCGCCGGCGCGCGCCAGCGTCTCCGACGCCAGCTTCTCGATGCGGGCGAGCGCCAGATAGCCGACGGAGACGAGATGCGGACCGATATCGCCGGGTCCGGTGTGACGGCCGCGATCGCCAAACGTGTAGAGCTGCTCGACGTAGCCGAGATGGAGGCCGGTCTGTTCCGCCACCCAGGTGCGCAACCCCGCTTCGAACGTGCGGTGGACGAGCGGGTCGAACGGGCCGAAGGGCAGGCTGTCGTTTCCGGCGACCAGGATGAGCGGCTGACCCTCGCTGACGGCGACGATGGCGGCGTTGAGCCCGATCTCGATCGGCCTCGGCGCCGTTGTCATTTTGCGATTTCCAGGGCGAGCGCGAACGGCACGCCCTCGACCGCCATCTCGCCGCGTCCGATGGCGGCGATGGCCTCAACCATGCGCCCATTGCGTTCGAGCAGGTCGTCGGCCAATGCCACCAGGCGCGGGTTGGGCGTCGCCGAGCGCGATGCTGAGCGCAGCGTCCGTGCGATCTCGGCCTCGTCGCGCTCGGGCTGAAGGGCGCAGAGCGCGATGAACGCCGCGGCCGTGGAGCGGCTGATGCCGGCGTAGCAGTGAATGACGATCGGTGCCTGGCGATCCCACCGCTGGACGAAGTCGATCAGGGTAGCGACATGTTCCTCGGCCGGCAGGACCATGCCCTCCTGCGCCTCGGTGATGTCGTTGATGCCGAGGAACAGGTGATTGCCTTCGTCAATCGCGCGCGGACGCACGACAAGCGTGTCGTCGTTGATCAGCGTCACCAGGTGGCTGGCGCGGGTCGAGGCGACGGTGGCTTCGATCTGGGAAAGCGGGCAGACGTAGACGACGGGCATGGAAAGTCCTTGCAGAAAGCTACTCTAGGCCGTGGCGTGGCCGCCTGTCACCGTTCGGCAATGGCGGCCCTTTCAATCTCGCGGAAACGCTTGAGGAAACGCTTCTCGGCAACCGGCGCCGGCCACGGATCGAGATCGAAATGCGAGGGGTCGATCTTCGCGGGGCGGCCGAAGAAGCGAAGCGCCTCTGCCTGGCTGAAGCCGGCAAGACGGATGGCCTCGTGGTAGGCGGCGACGCGATCAGCGGCCTTGACCGCGGTGGTCAGCGAAGGCGGGAGCGCTGCAGGGAGACCGAAGCGAAGATGAATGGCGGACAGGAGGCGTGCTTCGACCGCCTTGTACTCGCCTCCGAGCAGCACCTTGAACGGCGAGATGAGGTCGCCGATCACGTATTCCGGCGCGTCGTGGAGCATCACCGCCAGACGGCCCCTGGCGCCGATCTCGGGCGAGGCGATGGCGGCGATGTCGTCGACCAGGATCGTGTGTTGCGCCACCGAAAAGGCGTGAGCGCCGGTTGTCTGGCCGTTCCAGCGCGCGACCCGCGCCAGGCCGTGGGCGATGTCGTCGATCTCGACGTCGAGTGGCGAGGGGTCGATGAGGTCGAGCCGGCGGCCGGAGAGCATGCGCTGCCAGGCGCGTGGATCACCGGGAAGCTTGCGCGCCATCAGTCCTCGGAGGCCGTGGCCGGCGCCGGCCAGCCGAACTTGGCCCATGGCGGCAGGGTGAGGGTCAACGGCGTGCCGGCAGCAATGATGGGCGTGTGCGCGTCCATCGCCTCCTTCGCGCGATCGAGGCGCACCAGCGCGACGGCGGCGCTCCCGGTGTGCGAGCCCAGCGTGCCGATCGGCTTGTCGTTGGCGGTGACCGGCGTACCGGTGGCGGGGAGGGGGGCGCTGCTCGCCGCGATCACGAACCGGCGTCGCGCCGTGCCGCGATGTTCCATGCGCGACACGACCTCCTGCCCGATGTAGCAGCCCTTGGTGAAGTTGATGCCGGCAAGCTGATCCATGTCGGCGTCGTGGGGAAAGGTGTCGCCGAAGGCGAAATCGATGCCGCCTTCGGGCACGCCGAGCGCGATGCGATGGGCGTCGTATTCGGCCTCGGTCGCCTCCTCGTAGTCGGGCGCCATGTCGGCGCCGGCCGGCACGATCGCGCGCCAGCCCAGCGCAGCAAGACGCGGATCCGCAACGACGACGCCGTCGAGAATCGGAGCGGTGTCAGAGCCCCAGGCCGCGACCGCGATATGATCGTCAGAAATGTCGGCGATCTCGACCTTGGCGCGCAGGCGGTAGAAGCCGAGCCGCTTGACGAAATCCGCGACCTGAATACGTGGCAGGTCGATCAGAATCCGGTTGCCGTCGTTCACAGCGATGAAATCGAACAGTATCTTGCCCTGCGGCGAGAGCAAGGCGCCGTAGGCAGCGCCGCCGAGCGCCGCCGGCACATCGCTGGTGAACAGGTTGTCGAGGAACGTCACGGCATCGGGACCGCTGACGGCGACCACGCCACGGCGTGAAAGTTCCGCAATCCTGCCTGGGTTCATGGAGCATGTCCGGCTTGCAAGGCGTGCCCGGCTTACGTAAGCGGGAGCGGTCGCTGGAGCAAGGACCGGACCCGTGCCGCATACTTACGATCTCGTGCTTCGCCGTGGCACCGTGGTCAATCAGGATGGCGTCGGCCGGCGCGACATTGGCGTCCGGGGCGGTCGCATCGTGGCCATTGGCACGATCGGGGAGGGCGAGGCCGGCGAGACGATCGACTGCGGCGGCCTCCACGTCCTGCCGGGCGTGATCGACACGCAGGTTCACTTCCGCGAGCCCGGCGCGACCCACAAGGAGGATCTGGAGAGCGGCTCGCGTGCCGCCGTGATGGGCGGCGTCACCGCGGTGTTCGAAATGCCGAACACCAATCCGCTGACGGTCACCGCCGAGGCATTGGCCGATAAGGTAAGCCGCGCCACGGCGCGCATGCACTGCGACTTCGCCTTCTTCGTTGGCGGTACGCATGCCAACGCGCCGTTCGTCGCCGAGCTGGAGCGGCTGCCGGGGGCGGCGGGAATCAAGATTTTCATGGGCTCTTCGACAGGCGATCTGCTGGTCGGCGACGATGCCGGACTGCGCTCCATCCTCGAAAATGTCCGGCGGCGTGTATCGGTGCATTCCGAGGACGAGCCGCGGCTGCGCGAGCGTGCGAATGTGCGGCGGTCGGCCGACCCGTCTTCTCACCCCGAGTGGCGCGACGTGACCGCGGCGCTTCGTTCTACGCACCGCCTGGTGCGCATCGCCCGCGAGACCGGCGCGCGCGTGCATGTGCTCCACATCTCGACCGGTGAGGAGATGGAGTTCCTGCGCGGCGAAAAGGATATCGCCTCGGTCGAGGTGACGCCGCAGCACCTCACCCTCGAGGCATCGCAGTACCACACTATCGGCACGCGCCTGCAGATGAACCCGCCGGTGCGCGAGGCGCGCCATCGCGACCGCATCTGGCAGGGCGTCGCCGACGGCACGGCTGACGTCCTGGGCTCCGATCATGCTCCGCACACGCTGGCGGAAAAGGCAAAGCCCTATCCGGAATCGCCGTCCGGGATGCCGGGCGTGCAGACGCTGGTGCCGGTGATGCTGCACCACGTCGCTGCTGGCAGGTTGAGCATCGAGCGGTTCGTGGACATGACCTCGCATGGGCCGGCGCGGCTGTTCCAGATTGCCGGCAAAGGACGGATAGCGGCGGGCTACGACGCCGACTTCACCGTCGTGGACCTCAAGCGCCGCGAGGTCATCACCGATGCCATGATGGCGTCGCGTTCCGGCTGGACGCCGTACGATGGCATGACCGCGACCGGATGGCCGGTCGGCACCATCATCCGCGGGCGCACGGTGATGTGGCAGGGCGAGCTGACGACGCCGGCGAACGGTGCGGCAGTTCGCTTCCTCGAGGCGATGCCACGCGCTTGAGCTAGTCGCCCTGGACGAAGAACTTCCACGTCCCGTCAGGTGCAATACCAACGCGGAAATAGTCGTAGACGCCGTTCGACAGCATGTCCTCGTAGTCGCCGGCGAAAACCAGCTTGAACAGCTCGACGAGCTGCGGCGGGGTCAGCTTGTCGATCGGGTAGCGGGCGAAATACGGCCAGAGGTACACCTCGTCGGGCGTGCCGACGTCGACGTGGACATAACCCGCCTCCAGCACCTCGATCAGGATCGCCAGGATCTCGCGGCCGCCTTCATCGCCCGACTGAAGCTTGAGCAGGCCGATGGGGTCGCTGTCGCCCTGATCTTCGGGCCCGAAGTCCGGCGGCTCGCCGTTGGCGTCGATGATCGGACGAAGCTTCTCCGGGTCGCCGGTGGTGGCGGCGTCGATGATCTGCTGGCGCAAGCGGGCCACCGGCGGCGGCAGCTTGGAGAAATCGTACTCGACCTCGGGAATGGGCATCGCCGAGTCGGCGCCGGTGCCCGTGTCGCTGCCTGACGGCACGGTATCGTCCGGAGGAACCGCTGTGTCAGGCGGCGCGTCGGGCGGAATGACCGAATCATCGGTATTTGCATCGGGCGCCGTGATAGTCTGCGTCGCCACCGTATTGGCGTCCGGGGGCGCAGCGACGGCAGCCAGCACCGGAGAAGTGACGGCGAACGCCGCAATTGCCGCGCCGACCAGCAGCCAACGCATCGCACTCATGTGATTCCGCCCCTCGGGACCGCGAACGGCGCCGCGCCCTGCGCCGTTCCCTGTGGGGCATATTCTAGTGCAACGTTCCCCGCGCAGCCACGCCGGTGAACCGACAGCCGTGGAAAAAGTGGTGCGGACCTACTGGAGGTTCCGGTCGTCGACCGTGAACTCGAGGTCCCGAATCCGCTTGGGCAGCGTCTTGGCGAGCTCGGCCACCGGCTCCTCGCCGTACG
>DASZQY010000153.1:0-1998 GCA_035549395.1 Bauldia sp. | reverse complement strand
ATTGGGCCAGGCGGCGGCATGGCTGCTGTAAGTGGGCGACACGATCGCAGCGCGGTCGGCGGCGATGACGGATGGCAGGAGGCGGATGGCGCTCTCGCTGCCGGGCACGGGGACAACTTCGAGGGCGTCCGGAACGCGATATGCGGCCCTTGCAGCCGCCAGCAACGCGGCAAGCGCGTCGGCGTCCGGCAGCCGCCGGTACGCGTCGTCAGGCACCGGCGGGACCGGGTAGGAGAACGGGCTGATCCCGGTCGAAAGGTCGAGCCAGCCATCAGCCGGCTCGCCATAGAGGCGGGTGGCGAAGGCCAGGTCGCCGCCATGTCGGGGGAGGGGCGGTTGTGGCGCGGCCATGCGGTCTTTCGGAGGTGAGGTTGGAGGCCTCGCCCGGAGTCGAACCGGGGTAGCGGGATTTGCAGTCCCGTGCATGGCCGCTCTGCCACGAGGCCGCCTCGCGGCTGTATAGAGGCTGCGACAGCGAAGGCCAAGGAAATCCGGCAATCCGCTTGTCAGGAATGAGCGCCGTCGTTAATTACCGGAAGCCGTTGATACTTGCGGGGTTTGCCGCCGATGGACGCTTTTGCAGACGCGCGCGCGAAGATGGTCGAATCCCAGCTTCGCACGGAAAACGTCAACGATTACGACGTGCTCGCGGTCATGGGGACGTTGCCGCGCGAGCGGTTCGTTCCCGCGGCGCTGCAGGGCCTCGCCTATATCGATCGCGACATCGCTCTCGGCGGCGGCCGCTTCCTCATGGAACCCGCCCCTCTGGCGCGGCTGTTGCAGCTTGCTGAGCTGGGCAGAGGGGAGCGGGTTCTGGATATCGGCTGCGGCACCGGCTACTCGGCGGCCGCCCTGGCGTCGCTGTGCGGCTCGGTTGTCGCGCTGGAGTCGGACGTCACGCTTTCGTCACAGGCGAAAGCGAATCTCGCCGCCCTCGGGATCGACAACGTGAAGGTCGTGACCGGGCCGCTGGAGATGGGCCATGCCGCCGACGCTCCCTACGACGCCATCCTCATCGACGGGGCCGTCGAATCGGTTCCGGCAATCCTCTTCGGCCAGTTGAAGGATGGCGGCCGGCTTGTTGCGATTGTCGGCAACGGGCGTGCGGCGGTCGCCACGGTCTACACCAAGAGCGAGGAGCAGGTTGGACGCCGTCCGGCGTTCAACGCCGATGCACGGCCGCTGCCGGGGTTCCGCAAGCCGGACGCCTTCGTATTCTGAAACGCATCGCGCGACTTCTGCGTCAGAGTGTGACGGCCTGGTGTGTCGCGAATCAGTTGTGCACCGGTCGCGGAATTTGAAAGCGCAAGCGCGTTGTTTGTTTGACGGCGGCGGGTTCGTTCCTAAATTAGTCGTGATCGAGTGCGACTCGGGGCACTGCGTGCCGTCCTTCGGGGTCTACCTGTGAATCCAATACACTTCGCGCAGGCGATGGTAATTGCCATCGGGGGCGCTTTTATTGTTATCGGCCCAGCCGCCGCGCAGACGGATGTCGGCGTCGAGTCGCTGTCCCAGGCGCTGGCATCGGCCTACCAGAACAACCCGACGCTGAACGCGCAGCGCGCGGATCTGCGCGCAACCGACGAGGGCGTGCCACAGGCGCTCGCCGGCTACCGGCCAACTGTCTCCGCGGCGGGCCAGATCAGCGCGACCAACGGCTCGTCCTACTATCCGGGCAGCGTTTCGCTGACCATCGAGCAGCCGATCTACGCCGGCGGCCGCACGGTGAACGGCGTCAACATCGCCGAGACCGCCGTTCTGGCCGGGCGGGAGTTGCTGCGCGATACCGAGCAATCCACGCTCCTGTCGGCAGCCCAGGCGTTCATGAATCTCGTGCAGGCGCAGGCGCTGGTGAACTTGCGCCGCGAGAACGTCGACTTCCTGACGCAGCAGGGCAAGGCGGCGCAGGACCGCCTCAACGTCGGCGAAGGCACCAAGACCGACGTGGCGCAGACGAACGCCTCGATCGCGTCGGGTCAGGCCGACCTCAACGCCGCC
>DASZQY010000152.1:0-9519 GCA_035549395.1 Bauldia sp. | reverse complement strand
GAGACGCGCGGCGAAGGCACTGCCAAAGATGGCGGTAAGCTCGGCGACAGCGAAATCCCAGAAGGCGTCCGGGCCGCCGGCCTCGAGCTCAGCGGCGAGCGCGCCGCCAAAGTAGGCCTCGATCTCGGGACGGCCGAAAGGACGGAAATGATAGGCGGCCGTCGCGGTGCGATCCATGCGGCCGAAGGCGCGACTTTCCTCATGGAACTCGTCGGCGCCGTCGAGGCCGAGAAACAGTTTGTCGGCGAGGCCGAGAGGGAGATTGCCCGCCGCAGCCGCCTTCTCCGGCAGCGCCGGCAGGAACAGCGTCTCGTTTTCCGCAACGATGTTGCTGGACAGGGTGACGACGACGGCGCGGGCCCGCAACGTGCCGATTGTCGTTTCGACGGCGAGGCGGGAGCCACGGCGATCGATATGGAGCACCTCGCAGCCGAGAGTGACCGGGAGGCCAGCGGCATAGCCCGCGACGAGAGCCCCATACCCCTCGCGCACGCGCCAGTTCACGCCCGTGTCGTCGTAGCGAGCGAGATCGCGAACCGAGATGCGCGCGAGTTCGGCGCCGGAATAGAACGTGCTGACCGCATCGAGCAGCGGATTCCACTTGCCATCTGCGGGCAGGAACGAGGCGGCGCTGCGGTCGGGCACGCCTTCGGGAAATTCGTCGAGCGTGCTGCGGAACTTCCAGATCGCCTCGCCAAACTCCTTCTGCTCGGCGGTCGGCGCGCCCTTGGGCAGGACCGGGCGCGACCAGGGCGGCGGCGTGCGATCAATGCCGAAGCCACGCGCTTCGGCAATCTCGCGCCAGACGTTGCGATCGGCCGAATGAAGCCAGCCGCAGCCGAGATCGATGGGGAAGCCCTGCGGCGCCGCAATGGTCCAGGCGCGGCCACCGACGCGATCGCGCGCCTCGACCAGCATCGTCCCCAGCCCGGCGTCGACCAGGCGGCGTGCGGCGGCAATGCCGGCGGCGCCGGCACCGACCACCACGACATCGAAGTCGGAGCCGGAGCCCTCGGTGCTCACGGCTATTCCTCCTCGCCGAAGCGATCGGCAACCAGCGCAGCCAGCGCTTTCACCGCGGCCTCGGCGTCGTTACCTTCAGCCGCGATATGGATCGTCGCGCCGTGACCGGCGGAAAGCATCATGAGACCCATGATCGACGTGCCGCCGACGCTCGACTGGTCCTTCGAGACGGTGATCGCCGACGAGAACTGCTCGGCACAGTGCACGAACCTGGCGGAGGCACGGGCGTGCAAGCCCTTCTTGTTGACGATCAGCACGTCTTCGGAAAAGCGCGGCAGAGCGGAAGCGGCGTGGTCATTCATGGAACGCAGCTTACGCTATTTTCCGTGAAGCACCTGGCTGGCCACGTTGATGTACTTGCGGCCGGCATCCTGCGCGTCCTCGATGGCAGCGGCGAGCGACTTCTCGCCGCGCACGCTGGCGAGCTTGATCAGCATCGGAAGATTGACGCCGGCGACCACCTCGACGCGCCCCGCCTCCATCACCGAGATGGCGAGATTGGACGGCGTACCGCCGAACATGTCGGTGAGCAGGATGACGCCATCGCCGGTGTCGACCCTGGCGACGGCGTCAATGATGTCCTGGCGGCGGCGTTCGATATCGTCGTCCGGGCCGATGGACACCGTCTCCACCTGCTGCTGGTGGCCGACGACGTGTTCGAGCGCAGCGCGAAATTCGACGGCGAGGCGCCCGTGGGTGACGAGGACAAGTCCGATCATCGACGCTTTCACGGGCCCTGCTTGGGCCGCCGGAAAAGGCGGCCGACGGCAACGGGGCGCCATCTTGGCCGAACATTATTGCAATGCAAGAGGCTTATGAATCCCCTTTTGCAGCAATGACTTATGTCAATACCCGCTGACCGGCCGCCGCCAGCCCGGCAAGCACGCGGGCGGCGCCATCGGTGGCCCCGATGGCAATGAAGATACGCGGCAGGCGCACCCCGGCGAGCACGGCGGCGGCCTCATCGCCCGCCGGATAGCGCGGGCACTCGACGAGCGGGCGCAGATCGACGACGAGATCAAGCGGCACCGCGGCGAGATACTCACGGCGCACGATACCGACACCGCGAATCTCCATGAGGCCGGCGAGTGCCGGCGGCGGCGATGCGACCACACGGTCGCCACGCGTGGAGAGAACGGCGCGATCGTCGGCGACGAGGACAGCACCGGCGTCGCGAGACGTGAGCAGCGCCATCAGCAACGAAGACTTGCCGCTGCCCGAAGCGCCGCGAATGAGCACGCCGCGCCCGCCGACGCTGGCGACGCTGGCATGGATGGTGTCGGGCATCACGCGGCCGGCAGGCGCACCGCGAAGCGGGCGCCGAGAACCACGGGCGGCTCGCCGGCCGCGCCGGGCTTCGTGCGGTTCTCAGCCCAGATCCGGCCCTTGTGCGCCTCGACGATCTGCTTGGAGATCGACAGGCCAAGGCCGGAGTTCTGGCCGAAGGTTTCGGCGCCGCCGGCGTCGGCGCGATCGGTATAGAAGCGCTCGAATATGCGCTCGAACTGATCCGGGCGAATGCCGGGACCGTCGTCCTCGATGGCGATCTCGACGGCGTCCTTGCGGCGCCTGGCGGTGACGCGCACGACGCCACCCGGCCGGCAGAAGGAACGGGCGTTGTCGATCAGGTTGTTGAACACCTGGCCGAGGCGGCCATCGTGGCCAAGCACGAAGAAGGCGTCGCGATCAGCAGAACTGAACTCGAGCTTGATCTGCGGCCCATCGACGTGGGCATCGCGCACGATGCTGATGATGGTGGAAAGCAGCTGACGCAAATCGACCGGGGCGGCATCCTGACGGGCAAGCTCGGCATCGAGGCGGGAGGCATCGGAGATATCGCTGATCAGGCGATCGAGGCGGCGGACATCGTGCTGGATGACGCCCATCAGGCGGCCGCGCGCCTCGTCGGTGCGCGCGAGCGGCAGCGTCTCGACCGCGCTGCGCAGCGAGGTCAGCGGGTTCTTGATCTCGTGGGCGACGTCGGCAGCGAAGCTCTCGATGGCCTCGATGCGCACGAAAAGCGCGCTGGTCATGTCGCGAAGCGCCTGGCTGAGGTGGCCGATCTCGTCGCGGCGCTGGCTGAAATCGGGAATCTGCGGGCGCGAGCGCACGCCGACGCGAACGCGATCGGCCGCCTCGGCAAGGCGGCGGAGCGGAGCGGCGATGGTGGAGGCGAGCAGGATCGACAGCAGGATGGTGACGCCCGCGGCGACGAGGAAGACGCGCACGATGGCGAGGCGCTCGGCATGGACGATGTTGTCGATGTCGCCGCCCTGGGTGGAAAGCAGCAGCGCGCCGTGCACCGAGCGATAGCGCTGGATCGGCACGGCGACGGAGACGATGAGCTCGCCCTGATCGTTGATGCGCACGATGCGGGTCGCCTGCCCGGCAAGCGCGGCGGCGACCTCGGAATAGCCACGGCCGTTGGCGCCGCCGAGCTCCTTGTAGCGCGGCAGGTCGCGCGAGGAGAGCCACAGGTTGATGCGCTGCCACAGGGTCTCGATCCACGAGGCCTTCTCGCCGGTGTCGTTGGGCGGCGGCAGGTCGAAGGCGAGAATCTGGTTGCCCGAATCGAGGTGAAGCGAGTCGATGATCAGCGTGCCGTCGCGATCGTAGATGCGGGCGCGGGTGCCGGTCGGTGAGATCAGCCGGCGCAGGACCGGCGCCACCTTCTCCGGGTTGATCGAAAATTCGGTGCCCTCGTATGCCTGATCGCCGGGCATGAGACTCTGTCCGGTCTGCAGCGCGAGCAGCTTGTCGGGATCGACGTTGATCGCGTCATCGTCGGCGGTCGCCGAGGCCGAGATGGCGCCGGCGATGATCTCGCCCTGGATGAGCAGGCTCGAGACGCGTGCGTCGATCAGCCCCTCGCGGAACTGATTGAGGAGCAGGATGCCGGAGACGAGGACGACGAGGGCCGCGAGGTTGAGGACAACGATGCGGCGGGTGAGGCTGGTGAAGACGTGGAGCGTGGCGAAGCGCGACAGCGCCGAAAGAAAGCGCCGGACGACGCCGACCTTCGGTTCGGCCTCCTCTGCCGCCCCCAACGGGCGTTCTTCGATCCCCGCAGTCATCGTCGTTGCCGGCGCGACCCTCGCTCGCCGTTACGCTTCCTTGAAGCGGTAGCCGACCCCGTACAGCGTCTCGATCATGTCGAAGTCGGTGTCGACCGCCTTGAACTTCTTGCGCAGGCGCTTGATGTGGCTGTCGATCGTGCGGTCATCAACATAGACCTGATCGTCGTAGGCGGCGTCCATCAGCGCGTTGCGGCTCTTCACCACACCAGGGCGATGGGCGAGGGCGAAGAGGATGAGGAACTCGGTGACGGTGAGCGTGACGGGCAGGCCTTTCCACGTGCAGGTATGGCGCTCCTGATCCATCGACAGCGCGCCGCGATCGAGCGTGCGGGCGGCCAGCGCCTCCTCGCCCTTCTTGTCGGCGGCATCGCGCGGCTGGAAACGGCGCAGCACCGCCTTCACCCGCTCGACCAGGAGACGCTGCGAGAACGGCTTCTTGATGAAGTCGTCGGCGCCCATCTTGAGGCCGAACAGCTCGTCGATCTCATCGTCCTTCGACGTCAGGAAAATGACCGGCAGGTCGCTTTTCTGACGCAGGCGACGCAGCAGCTCCATGCCGTCCATGCGCGGCATCTTGATGTCGAGGATGGCAAGATCAGGCTTGGCGGCGTCGAGCCCGTCGAGGGCCGAAGCGCCGTCGGTGTAGGTCTGGACGCGGTAGCCTTCCGACTCGAGGGCGATCGAGACCGAGGTCAGGATATTGCGATCGTCATCGACAAGGGCGATCGTCGGCATCCGGGTGATCTCCAAGAATTAGGGTTCGGGACGCGCTGAAAAGGGCCGAAAGGCGGGCCTGACCCGCGTTTGCCGTCTTAATGCGCATGAATTGTGGCAGAGGTTACCGGATTTGAACGGGCAAGGCCAACGATCTCTTTGGCAGATTTCGCGAAATCGGCTCAGGAAGGATCGAGCGAAATGACAGTTGGCGACACTTTCGACCCCGTAGCGGCGGCGCGCGCCGTGATCGCAGCCGCGGCGACTGGCGCCCTCGCGACGCTGGGGCGCGACGGGTCACCCTTCGCCTCCCTGGTGACAATGGCGCACGATGCGGACGGCGCGCCGCTGGTACTGCTCTCCGACCTCGCCGAGCACACACGCAACCTGACGGCGGACGCACGTGCCTCGCTCCTTGTCGTGGCGCCGGGCGGGGAAAGCGGCAATCCGCTGGCCGGGACACGTGTCAGCCTGGTCGGCACGATCGCCCGGCACGATGACGAGGACGCGCGGCGCATCTTCCTTGCGCGCCGCCCCGAGGCGGCCCGGAGCGCGACGTTCGCCGACTTTCGCCTCTATCGCATGGCGATCCGGCGCGCCCACCTTGTCGCGGGGTTCGGTCGGATCGTCGATATCGAAGGCGAGCGGCTGCTTGGCGGCGGCACGCCGGCGGCCTGACCCCTGCGTTCCAGGCGCCAGCGGCGGGAGGACGGGTAAGGGCGCGTTCACCATGCGTGAAAATGCGGATGCCACATTTAGCTGCTGTTACCCCCCGCGGTGTTTGGGTGAACGCCACGTGTACGGGTGACAAGCAAAGATGCACGCCATGACGACGTGGCACGGGCTTCTGGCGAACTTCGCCATCCTGGCAATTTTCGTTACTGCGTGGACGCAGACGAGCACCGCCGTGAGCCGGCTGCCGATCTGGCAGGCAACCGTCGCGCGCGCGATTATCGTGGCGATCGGAATGGTGGCCGTCATGTCGCTGCGGTTCTCCGCGCGGCCGGGAATATTCATCGATCTGCGCACGACCATGATCGTGCTGGCGGGCTTTTTCGGCGGGCCGCTCGCCGGATTCGTGGCCGTGGCAGCTGCTGCCACGTATCGTATCTGGCTCGGCGGCGTCGGCACTCCAAGCGCGCTCGTAACGCTGGCGGTGGCGCTGGCCGTCGGCCTCACGGCACGTGGATTGCTCCCGGCGCGGCCAACACCAACCCGCACCGTGCTGATCCTTTCCTGCGTGGCGGCGCTGGCCAGCCTGACCGGCTTCAGCCTGTCGCGCGACGCCATGCGGCCCGAGATCCTTCTCGACGTCGCCCTCCCGCTGGCGACGCTGACGTTACTGTCGGTTGGCGTCGCGGGGCTCGCCATTGCGCACGACGAGCGGCGGCTGCAAAGCGAGCGCGAAAACCGGCTCTACCGCACGATCATCGACGCCCTGCCCGACCCGCTCAACGCCAAGGATCGCGAGGGGCGGTTCATTGTCGCCAATCCCGCCACCGCCAGGCTGCTGCGTGCGCCGGACGTCGCGGCCGTGCTCGGCCACACCGACTTCGATTTCTTCCCGGCGGAGACCGCCACCGCCTTCCGCACGGAAGACGAGCATGCGCTCACCGGAAAAGCCAATGTCGTGCGCCAGCAACTGGCCTTTGGCGACGGGCGCGAAACCTGGCTCGCCTCCACCAAGGCGCCGCTGCGCGACGAGAGCGGGAACGTCGTCGGGGTCATCACCCACAACCGCGACATCAGCATCCGCAAACATCTCGAGGACGAGAAGGAGCAGTTGCAGAAGCGCTTCATCGACGCGCTCGCCAACATGGCGGACGGGCTCGCGATGTTCGACCACGACGCGCGCATCGTCATGTGCAACCCTCAGTACGCGGCGATGTTTCCGAAGACGGCGCACCTGCGCGTGGCGGGAGCCGACCTGCGCGACATCCTGCGAGTTGGGATAGCCGCGGGCGAGGAACAGGTACCGCGTGGCTTCGATGCCGAAGTGTGGATCGAGGAGGTCTGCCGGCGGCTGCACCAGCCCGGCGAAACAGAGTTCCAGCTCGACGACGGGCGCTGGCTGGAGGCGCGCGTGCGCCCGGCCAGCGACGGCACAAGCCTTATAGTCGTCTCCGAAATCACCGCCGCCAAGCGGGCCGAAGCGGCGCTGCAGGCCAGCAACGAAAAGCTCGACCGCATGGCGCGGACCGACGCCCTGACAGGCCTGATGAACCGGCGCGCCTTCGATGACATGCTGGTCAGGGAGTTCCTGCGCAGCCTGCGGATGAACGAGCCGCTCAGCGTGCTGATGTGCGACGTCGACCACTTCAAGCGCTACAACGACACCTATGGCCACCAGCAGGGCGACCAGTGCCTGGCGGACGTTGCCGCCTGCCTAAAGGGGGTTCTCCGGCGGCCCTCCGACCTGGCGGCGCGCTACGGCGGCGAAGAATTCGTGGCACTGCTGCCCGACACCGACGCCGCCGGGGCGCGGGCGCTAGCCGAGACGTATCGCCAGGCGGTGCGCGACCTCAACATCCCGCACCGCACCGCCGAGCAGCGGCGGGTCACGATCTCGATCGGAGTGGCGACCGCTCCCGGCTCGGCAATCGACTCGGCGACGATGCTGATCCGGCGTGCGGACGAGGCGCTCTACAACAGCAAGGCGGCGGGCCGCGACCGGGTGACCGACATCAACGAGACGAACCTCAGGCTGATCGCCGGCTGAGCCAAGAAAAAGGCCCGGACAGACTGTCCGGGCCTTCGGCAATCACAACGGGCGCGCGGCTAGCCGGCGGCTTCGGCGGGGGCCGGCTTGTCCTGCTTGATCTCCTGACCGGTCGCCTGATCGACCACCTTCATCGACAGGCGAACCTTGCCGCGCTCATCGAAGCCGAGCAGCTTGACCCATACCTTGTCGCCTTCCTTGACCACGTCGGTGGTCTTGGCGACGCGGCCCGGAGCAAGCTGCGAGATGTGGACGAGGCCGTCCTTGGCGCCGAAGAAGTTGACGAAGGCGCCGAAGTCTACCGCCTTCACCACGGTGCCCTGATAGATCTGGCCGACCTCGGGCTCGGAAACGATCGACTTGATCCAGTTCAGCGCGGCGGTGATCGCCTTGCCGTCGGCCGAGGCGACCTTCACCGTGCCGTCGTCCTCGATGTCGATCTTGGCGCCGGTCTTCTCGACGATCTCGCGGATGACCTTGCCGCCCGAACCGATGACCTCGCGGATCTTGTCGGTCGGGATGTGGATGACCTCGATGCGCGGCGCATATTCGCCGAGCTGGGTGCGGGCCTCGGGCAGCGCCTTGGCCATCTCGCCCAGGATGTGCAGGCGGCCGGCCTGCGCCTGATCCAGCGCGATGCGCATGATCTCCTCGGTGATGCCCTGGATCTTGATGTCCATTTGCAGCGAGGTGACGCCGGCTTCGGTGCCGGCGACCTTGAAGTCCATGTCGCCGAGGTGGTCCTCATCGCCGAGGATATCGGAGAGCACGGCGAACTGACCGTCCTCCTCCTTGATCAGGCCCATGGCGATGCCAGCTACCGGCCGCTTCAGCGGCACGCCGGCGTCCATGAGGGCGAGCGAGGAGCCGCACACCGTCGCCATCGACGAGGAGCCGTTCGACTCGGTGATCTCGGAGACGACGCGGATCGTGTACGGGAACTCGGCATGCGGCGGCAGCATCGGATGGATGGCGCGCCAGGCGAGCTTGCCGTGACCGATCTCGCGACGCCCGGGCGAGCCCATGCGGCCGGTCTCACCGACCGAATAGGGCGGGAAGTTGTAATGGAGCAGGAACGTCTCCTTGTACGTCCCCTGCAAGGCGTCGATGAACTGCTCGTCGTCGCCGGTGCCGAGCGTGGCTACCGCCAGCGCCTGGGTCTCGCCGCGGGTGAACAGCGCCGAGCCATGGGTGCGGGGCAGCACGCCGACCTGGGCCAGAATCGGACGCACGGTCCTGGTGTCGCGGCCGTCGATGCGCGTGCCCTTGGCGATGATGTCGCCGCGCACGATCGCCTTCTCGAGCTTCTTGAACATCTCGCCGAGGAGGAGCGGCGACGGGGCATCGGCCGCACCTTCCGGCGCGAGCTCGGCATTGATGCGCTTCTTCACGGCGTCGATGGCATCGTGGCGATCGGCCTTGCCGGTCAGAGCATAGGCGGCACGCAGATCGGTCTCGCCGACCGCCTTGACGCGGGCGTAGAGGGCGGAGTGGTCCGGCGTGTCGACCGGACGCGGCTCCTTGGCGGCGCGCTCGGCGAGGCGAATGATCGCATCGATCACCGCCTGGAAAGCCTTGTGGCCGAACATGACGGCGCCGAGCATGACCTGCTCGCTGAGCTCGGAGGCTTCCGACTCGACCATCAGCACGGCATCGCCGGTGCCGGCGACGACGAGATCGAGCTTGGAGTCCGGCATCGTGTCGAGGGTCGGATTCAGCGCGTACTCGCCGTTGATATAGCCGACGCGGGCGGCGCCGATCGGTCCCATGAACGGCACCCCGGAGATGGTGAGCGCGGCGGACGCGGCGACCATCGCGACGATGTCAGGGTCGTTCTCGAGATCATGCGAGAGCACGGTGGCGATGACCTGCGTCTCGTTCTTGTAGCCATCGGCGAAGAGCGGACGGATCGGGCGGTCGATGAGGCGCGAGCTCAGGATTTCCTTCTCGCTCGGCCGGCCTTCACGCTTGAAGTAACCGCCCGGA
>DASZQY010000151.1:0-5144 GCA_035549395.1 Bauldia sp. | reverse complement strand
GGGATTGTTGCATGGGCCTCGGCCGCGCAATAGGGCATACGGATGGTCCGGCCGCCCGCGCGGACATTGGAATACGAAAGGTAAAGCGAGGCGAAAGCGTGGCCGCAGTTGCGATTCCGGCGTCATCGTGCAGGTGCCTGCGACAGCCTCAAGGCAACGTGATCGCATGAGCGGCGCCATACCCCTCACGGCGGATGCCTTTCTCGCGCGAGCGGCCGAGGCGCTCGCCCGTTCAGCTGCGCCGGGCGGCGATCATGTCCTCAACCCCGACATGACGCCCGACGGGCGCCGCCTTACCGAAGCGGCCGTGCTTATCCCAGTCGTCGCTCGCGAGCCGGAGGCGACCGTGCTCCTCACGCAGCGCACCGCGGATCTGAGGACCCATGCCGGCCAGATCGCCTTCCCCGGCGGCAAGATCGAGCCCGACGACCTGACGCCCGCCGCTGCCGCGCTCCGCGAAGCGGAGGAGGAGGTGGGCCTTGACCCGAAGCTGGTGAAGGTCGTCGCCGAGCTGCCGCCGTATCTGTCGCGCACCGGCTTCCGCATCACGCCGGTTCTCGGCCGCGTCGCGGCGGAACACGTTCTCACCCTTAACCTGAGCGAGGTCACGGAAGCCTTCGAAGTGCCGCTGGGTTTCCTGCTGGATCCGGCCAACCATCACAAGGCCTCGCGCACCTTCGCCGGCCGCGAACGCTATTTCTGGGAAATCCCCTGGCGGGAAAGGTATATCTGGGGGGTCACCGCGGGCATCATCCGCGGACTCTACGAGCAGGTATGCCGCTAGATGGTGCGCTTCTTTGCCTTCGACGGCGTCCTCTTTCTTCTGCCGTTTGCCGTCTATGCGCTCTGGCTGCTGGTCACCCGCCGCTCGCTCTCCAACACGTCGGACTGGACGATCCGCACCATCGGCTATCTGGCGCTCGTCGGTGCGTTGCTGGTGATCGTCGTCCTCGTCATCTTCATCCAGCGCGACACCGACCAGCCGGGCGGTACCTACGTCCCGGCGCACCTGGAGAACGGTGTCATCGTTCCTGGCCATTTCGAGCCGGCGAAATAGGCGCTGCTCAATCCGGCAGGCCGGCCTTTGCCAATCCTTCGACGATGCGTGCGACGTCGGCCTGGCGGCGGAACGGCAGGCGCTGCATGTGGCCTTCGAACGTGTACTTGGGATTGACCCGCTTCAGGTCCTGCCAGATGCGGCGCGCTTCTTCGATCTCCCCGAGGTGGCCGAGCGCGGATGCCAGGAATGCGCGGCTGAAGTCGGTCTCGGGCACGAGCAGGATGCGTTCGCGAAAGTGCGCCGCCGCCGTTTCGTATCTGCCGGCGAGCAGGTACGCCACGCCCAGGAAGTGGAGGTACTGCTGGCTGAAGGTGAGATCGAGCCGCATTGCGCGCTCGATGTCGGGGATGCCCTTCTCGGCGTCGCCCTTGTAGAGGTTGGTGACGCCGCGCGCGTTGATGGCGAGGGCATAGTTCGGGCTGAGCGCGAGCGCCTTGTCGACTTCGCTGCTGGCGCGGTCGAGATCGCGCATGAACGTCGTGATGATCGCGGCGACGTAGTGGCCGAAGGCGTCGTTGGGATCCAGCGCAATCGCCTTGTCGACGTAGTCCAGCGACCGCTTCAGCGCTCCGTCCGAATCGCCAGACCAGCGGTTCTGGTAGTCGAGCTGGTGCACCCAGGCCAGCGTGGCGTAGGCGCCGGCGTAGTTCGGGTCGATGGTCAGCGCCTGCTGCAGCCACTGCACCGTCCGCTCGAAGTTTTGGCGGGTCTTCTCCGGGCGCAGCAGGAGTTCGCGGGCACGCAGCACGAGATCGTGCGCCTCGACGCTGCCTGTGCCGCCCCCGGCCAGCAGGGTCTGCTCGCGCGGCGTCAGGGTTATGCTGAGCGCCTTCACGATCTCGCCGGTCACTTCGTCCTGGACGGCGAAGATGTCGGTGAGGTCGCGGTCGTAGCGCTCGGCCCACAGGTGCGCCCCGTTTGCCGCGTCGATGAGCTGGGCGGTGATGCGCACCCGGTTGCCGGCACGGCGGATCGAGCCTTCCAGGACGACGCCTACGCCGAGCTCGCGCCCGATCGTGCGCACGTCGACGTTCTTGCCCTTGTAGGCAAAGCTCGAGTTGCGGGCGATCACCACGAGACCGCCGACCTTGGACAGGTCGGTGATGATGTCTTCGCTGATGCCGTCGGAGAAGTACTCCTGCTCGGCGTCGCCTGACATGTTGGTGAAGGGCAGGACGGCGATCGACGGGATGGCCCGCGCCGCCTTCGTTTTCTCGGCCGCCGCCGCGGGCGAGGGAACGACAGCCGCCGGCTCGCTGGCCGGGTGCCATCTCCATATGCGCAGCGGCCGGTCGATGTTCTTGACGTGCACCTCGCCGCCGTCGGCGAATGCCGCCTTGACCCGCCCCGCCGTGCTTTCGTTGACGATCGAGGCGATGCACACGCCGCCGGGCTCGGCCAGCGGTTCCAGCCGCGCCGCAACGTTGACCCCGTCGCCATAGATGTCGTCGCCGTCGATAATGACGTCGCCGAGGTTCACTCCGATGCGGAGAACGATCTGGGGGCGGTTGGCCGCCGGCTCGCCGGAGTTCGCCGTCTGGATGGAAAGCGCGCACTCCAGCGCCTCGACGACGCTGGTGAACTCGACCAGTGTGCCGTCGCCGATCAGCTTTACGATGCGGCCGTTGTGCGCGGCGACCGTCGGATCGAACAGGCGTTCGCGGTGTTGTTTCAGGGCACTGAGCGTGCCGGTCTCGTCGGCCGCCATCAGCCGCGAATAGCCGACGACGTCCGCCGCCAGTATCGCCGCCAGTCGGCGCGTGGTGCGCCCCTCCGTCATGCGCTATTCATTAGCCAATGAGCACACCCGACGCCAGCCGCCATGAACCGACGACCGGGTTGCCCGATCTTGCCGAGCAGCCCTGGTTTTGCGCCGCATCCGTCCGCCAGGTGTTCGCGTTGCTCGACCGCGACGGCGAGGAAGCCCGCATCATCGGGGGTGCGGTGCGCAACGCGCTGATCGGCCGCCCCGTCCATGAGGTTGATTTCGCGACCACCGCCACCCCCGCGGTCGTCATGGAGCGCGCCGCGGGCGCCGGCATGAAGGCGGTGCCGACGGGGATCGACCACGGCACCGTGACGCTGGTCATCGCTGGCCACGGCTACGAGGTCACGACGCTGCGTGAAGACATCGCCACCGACGGCAGGCACGCGATAGTGCGTTTCGGGCGCGACTGGGAAGCGGATGCGCGGCGCCGCGATTTCACCATCAACGCGCTCTCGGCCGATGCCTCGGGCCACATCCACGATCCGGTCGGCGGCTACGACGATATCCTCGCGCGCCGCGTCCGTTTCATCGGCGACGCCGCGACGCGCATCGCGGAGGACAGGCTGCGCATCCTGCGCTTTTTCCGCTTCCATGCCCAATACGCGGAAGGGCCGCTCGATCCCGCCGGCCTGTCGGCCGCGACGGCGGCCCGCAACGATGTCCGCGACCTTTCGGCAGAACGCGTCGGGCAGGAAATGCGCAAGATCGTCGTTGCCCCCCGCGCGGCCGATGTCGCGACCGAGATGCAGGAACGCGGCATCATGGGCGTCGTGCTCGGCGGCATCGCGTTCCTGGCGCCGTTCGGCAAGTCGGTTCGCGCCCAGACCGCCGCCGGTGCCGCGGTTTCCTCCGCCGCGCGGCTGGCGGCGCTGGCATGCCGGATTGAGGAGGATGTGCTCAGGGTTGCCGAGCGCCTGCGTCTCTCCAATGTCGAGCGCGACCGCATGCTTGCCACGCTCTCCGCCGCGGCGATGTTCGCCCCGTTCCCGGACGAGCGTGCCGCCCGCGCGCTGCTCTACCGGCTCGGCCAAGAAGCCTATCGCGATGGCGTCTTCCAGGGATTCGCCTGGAGTTCCGCTCCGCCCGGCGAGGCATGGAAGAACCTCTACCATTTGCCGGATCGCTGGACGCCGCCGCGTTTCCCGCTGAGCGGCCGTGATGTCATGGCCACGGGCCGCGAGCGCGGCCCGGAGATCGGCGTTCTGCTGCGCGCCGTCGAAACGTGGTGGATTGGGGAAGACTTCGCCCCCGACGAGACCGCGGTTCGCAGCCGCCTTCAGCAGATGGTCGCGGCGCAGCAGTAGGTGCCGGCTAGGGCCACTTCGCCACCGGCGGCATGGACGACAGGATCGAGTCGACGTTGCCGCCGGTCTTCAGGCCGAAGATCGTGCCGCGGTCGTAGATCAGGTTGAACTCGACGTAGCGCCCGCGCCGCACGAGCTGCTCCTCGCGCTGCTCCTCGCTCCACGGCGTCAGGAAATTGCGCAGCACCAGCTCGGGATAGATGGTGTGGAAGGCGCGGCCGACGTCCTCGACGAAGGCGAAGTCCGCCTCCCAGTCGCCGGAGTTCAGCCAGTCGAAGAAGATGCCGCCGATGCCGCGGGCTTCCTTGCGGTGCTTGAGGTAGAAGTACTCGTCGCACCACTTCTTGTAGCGCTCGTAGTCGGCGACGGGATGCTTGATGCACGCCGCCTTCATCGCCGCGTGGAAGGCGACCGAGTCAGCGTCCTCCTGCGTACGCCGCGCGTTCAGCACCGGCGTCAGGTCGGCGCCGCCACCGAACCACTGCCGCGTGGTGCCCACCATGCGCGTGTTCATGTGCACTGCCGGCACGTTCGGGTTCTGCATGTGCGCGATCAGCGAAATGCCGCTCGCCCAGAAGCGCGGGTCTTCCTCGGCGCCAGGAATCTCCTTGCGGAAGTCGGGCGCGAATTCGCCGAACACGGTGGAGACATGCACGCCGACCTTCTCGAACACGCGCCCGTGCATGATCGCCATCGTGCCGCCGCCGCCATCGGCGCCGGTGTGGTCGGTGCGCTTCCACGGCGTCCTCACGAAGCGTCCCGCCGGTCGGTCGCCAAGCTGGCTTGCCGCGGGAAGGGCGTCCTCCAGCGCCTCGAACGCGCCGGTAATCCTGTCGCGCAATTCCGTGAACCAGGCGGAAGCGCGGGCGCGGCGCGTGTCGAGGTCGTTGTGGGGCGCGTTCATCGTGGTTGTCCTTGGCGGTTCCTTAGGCGCTCATGGCTGCGGGCGCAATCGCGTTGGCAGACGCCAGAGTCGCCCCGGCAACGCCCGCGGCATTGATCGAGAGCAACG
>DASZQY010000150.1:0-7176 GCA_035549395.1 Bauldia sp. | reverse complement strand
GCGCGTAGCCGGCAAGCGACGGCCGGCCGAGGGGAAGCGGGGGCGCTGGCTTTTGGATATCGAACTGCGCGGCATCACCAAGCGCTTCGGATCGCTGGTCGCCAACTCCAATATCAACCTCGATATCCGCGCCGGCGAGATCCTCGGCCTGCTCGGCGAAAACGGCGCCGGCAAATCGACGCTGATGAACGTGCTCTCCGGCCTCTACCGGCCGGACGAAGGCCAGATCCTCATCAACGGCCAACCCGTCTACTTCCGCGATGCGAAAGACGCGATCCATGCCGGCATCGGCATGGTGCATCAGCACTTCATGCTGGTGCCGGTGTTCACCGTCGCGGAGAACGTCATCCTCGGCGTCGAGCCGACCAACGCGCTCGACCACCTCGACATCAAGGCGGCGCGCAAGCAGGTCTCCGAAATCTCCAGCCGGCACGGGCTCGAAGTCGATCCGGACGCCATCATCGAGGAGATCCCGGTCGGCCTGCAGCAGCGCGTCGAGATCATCAAGGTGCTGTTCCGCTCGGCCGACGTCATCATCTTCGATGAGCCGACGGCAGTGCTGACGCCGCAGGAGGTGACCGAATTCTTCGGCATCATCCGCTCGCTGCGCGACGCCGGAAAGGCGCTGGTGTTCATCACCCACAAGCTCGGCGAGGTGCTGGAAGTCGCCGACCGCATCACCGTGCTGCGCGGCGGCAAGGTCATCGGCCACGGCGATCCGAGGACATCGACCAGCGCCGAACTGGCCGAGATGATGGTCGGGCGGGCAGTGCGCTTCGAGGTTGACAAGAAAGCGGTGCAGCCGGGCGCGCCGCTGCTCGACGTCAAGGGTCTGCGCGTCACCAACGAGCGCGACGAAGTCGCGGTCGACGGGGTCGATTTCACGGTGCACGACGGCGAGATCGTCGGTATCGCGGGCGTGCAGGGCAACGGGCAGACGGAGCTGGTCGAGGCGCTGACGGGGCTCCGAGCGCCGCTCGCCGGCACCATTGCCCTCCACGGCGCCGACATCACCCGCGCCTCGACACGCGAACGCCACCGCCTGGGCATCGCGCATATTCCGGAAGACCGCCAGCGCGCCGGCATGATCGCCGATTTCACGGTGGCGGAGAACAGCGTGCTCGACGCCTACTACGAGCCGCGCTTCTCATCCGGCGTGCGGCTCAACTGGGGCGCGGTCAACGCCGAGTGCCGGCGCATCGTCAAGGAATTCGACGTGCGCACGCCCTCGATCTTCGCGATCGCCGACCATCTTTCCGGCGGCAATCAGCAGAAGCTGGTGGTGGCGCGCGAGCTGTCGCGCAGGATCAAGCTGATGATCGCCGCCCAGCCGACGCGCGGCGTCGACGTCGGCTCGATCGAATACATCCACACGCGCCTGATCGAGGCACGCGACGCCGGCGTCGGCGTGCTCATCGTGTCGACCGAGCTCGACGAGATCCTGTCGCTCGCCGACCGCATACTGGTGATGTTCCGCGGCAAGATCGTCGGCCAGTATGCGGGCGGCCGCGCCGACGTGCAGCAGATCGGCCTCGCCATGGCTGGGATATCAGGGGCTGGGATATCAGGGGCCGGGATATCGGGGGCCGGGATATCGGGGGCTGGGACATCGGCATGAGCGAGGACGAGCCGCGCCAGGAACAATGGCTGAGCGACGACGCGCTCGAGCGCGCCGCGGTGGCGAGCTTCAACTTCGAGGACATCGTGATCGTTCCGGTGCTGGCGGTCGTGCTGGCACTGGTGCTCGGCGGCGTGGTCATGCTGGCGACCGGCGTCGAGCTGCCGCGCATCGGGCAGGCCTACGGCGCGCTGTTCATGGGCGCCTTCGGCTCGGTGTCGGCGCTGTCGGAGACGCTGACCTCGGCGGCGCCGGTGACGCTGGCGGCGCTCGGCATCGCCCTCGGCTTCCGCGCCGGCCTGTTCAACATCGGCGCCGAGGGCCAGGTGCTGCTCGGCGGCATGGCATCGGTGGCCGTCGGCTTCATGGTCACGGGCATGCCGATATGGATTCACCTGCCGCTGGCGCTGCTGGCCGGCGCGCTCGCCGGCGCGATCTGGTCGGCCATCGCCGGCTGGCTGCGGGCGGTAACCGGGGCGCACGAAGTCATCACGACGATCATGCTCAACCTGATCGCGATGAACCTGGTCGGCTTCCTGCTGCGCAACCCGCCGATCCAGAAGCCCGGCCGGCCCGACCCGATCTCGCAATCGGTGCTGGACAGCGCGCTCTTGCCCAAGCTGCTCGCCTGGTACAACCCGAACCTCAGGCTGAACGCTGGCATCATCCTGGCGCTCATCATGGTGGCGCTGGTCTACTGGCTGCTGTTCCGCACCACGCTCGGCTTCGAGTTCCGTGCCAGCGGCCTCAACCCGTTCGCGGCGCGCTATGCCGGCATGCGCTCGAACGCCATCATCGTCGTCGTCATGGCGATCGCCGGGGCGCTCGCCGGGCTCGCCGGCTCGACGCTGGTGCTTGGCGTGCTCGGGCGCGCCTCGCCCGGCTTCTCGGCCGGAGTCGGCTTCAACGCCATCGCCGTCGCGCTGCTCGGCCGCTCGCACCCGGTCGGTGTGCTGCTCGCCGGCATCCTGTTCGGGGCGCTCGACGCCGGCGGTCGGCAGATGCAGGTGGCGGCCGGAGTGCGCATCGACCTGATTTCGATCGTGCAGTCGCTGATCATCGTGTTCGTGGCGGCACCGCTGCTCATGCGGGCGATATTTCCGTGGGCGTTCGGCCGCCGCAGGGCGCCGGCCAGGGGAGCAAGCTGATGTCCATCGCGGAAGCCATCAGCCACGTGGATCTCGACCGCATCCGCCAGCGCCAGACGATCATCATCGGCTGCGTGCTGATCGTGCTCGCGGTCTTCGACGCCGCCGTCTTTGGCCTGCAGACTCACGACGTTGCGACCTTCCGCCTGGCGCTGGCCGGCGACGACTTCGCGCTGCCCAATCTCGTCGTGCCCTCGGCGCCCTACTGCTATGTCGTCGCGGTGGTGCTCGCCGGTCTCGGCATCCGCCAGTTCCTGCCCGGCGCCGGGCGGCGGTCGGGACTCTACCTCGGCGTCGGCCTGTTCCTGGTGGTGACGGCGTTCCTGGTGTGGGCGACCGACGGGAACCAGTTCTCGCTTACCGGCATGCTCGAGGCGACGGTCGAGCGTGCGGTGCCGATCGCGCTCGGCGGGCTTGTCGGCACGCTGTGCGAGCGCGTCGCGGTGGTCAACATCGGCATCGAAGGCATGCTGCTGTCCTCGGCTTTCACGGGCGCCATCGTCGGCTCGCTGCTTGGCGGCTGGATCGGACTTCTCGCCGCGATCATCGTCGGCGGGCTCATGGGTCTCATCCTCGGGGCGCTGGTCATCACCTTCCGCGTCGACCAGATCATCGCCGGCGTCGCGATCAACCTGTTCGCGCTCGGCCTGACATCGTACGTCACCAGCCAGGTGCTGACCGTCCACCCGGAACTCAACAACGGCCCGATCTTCAGCGGCATCGACATTCCGCTGCTTTCCGGGCTGCCGATCATCGGGCGCGTGTTCTTCCAGCAGAACCTGTTCGTGTACGGTGCCGCGATCATCATCGCCGTGGCGACGTACTATCTCTTCCACACGCGCTGGGGGCTCAGGGCGCGCGCCGTCGGCGAGCATCCGGAGGCAGCCGACACGCTGGGCATCAACGTCTACCGCGTGCGCTACATCAACGTCATGATCGGCGGGCTGGTCGCCGGTTTCGCCGGAGCGTGGTTCACGCTGGGCTCGGTCGGCCGTTTCGACATCAACATGACCAACGGGCGCGGTTTCATCGGGCTCGCGGCGATGATCTTCGGACGCTGGCACCCGGTCGGCGCGCTGATGGCGGCGCTGGTCTTCGGCTTCGCCGATTCGCTGCAACAGAAGCTGGCCATCCTGGCGGTGCCCATCCCCTCGGAGTTCCTGGCAATGGCGCCGTATATCGCGACGATCGTGCTGGTCGCCGGCCTGGTCGGCCGCGCCCGCGCACCGGCCGCCGACGGCAAGCCGTACATCAAGGAGTAGCCGCGGCAGCCCGCATGAGCGCCTGGCTCGACAACCTCCCCTTCCCGATCCTGATCGGCGACATCGGCGGCACCAACGCGCGTTTTGCGCTGATCGAGCACGCCACCGCCGAGACGCGGCGCGTGCCCAACGTGCACACCGCCAACTACGCGACGATCGACGATGCCATCGCCGATGTCGTCATCGGCAAGGCGGGCGCCAAGCCGAAATCGGCGGTGCTCGCGCTGGCGGGACCGATCGCCGGCGACCGGGTGCCGCTGACCAACTGCGACTGGGTGGTCGAACCGAAGAAGTCGATCGCGCGCTTCGGGCTGTCGGAAGTCGTGCTGCTCAACGATTTCGAGGCCCAGTCGCTGGCGCTGCCCGAGCTGACGCCCGCCGACCTCGATCCGATCGGCAGCGGCACCATGACGCCGGCCGGCGCGCGCGTCGTCATCGGGCCGGGCACCGGCCTCGGCGCCGGGGCGCTGATCCGCACCCGCGACATCTGGGTGCCGGTGCCGGGCGAAGGCGGACACATCGGCCTCGGGCCAGTCACCACGCGCGACCTCGAGATATGGCCGCACGTCGAGCGGCACGGGCCGCGCGTCACGGCCGAGACGCTGCTCTGCGGCGCCGGCATGGTGCGGCTCTACAATGCGGTGTGCGCCAGCGACGGAGTCGCGCCGGCGCTGGAGACGCCGGCGGCGGTGACCGCGGCGGGACTTGGCGGCGGCGACCAGCAGGCGGTCGAGACGCTGGCGCTGTTCAGCGAACACCTCGGGCGGGCAGCGGGCGACGTCGCGCTCGTCTTCCTCGCCTACGGCGGCGTCTATCTCGCCGGCGGCATCACGACCCGGATTGCGCCGGTGCTCAAGGCCGGGCGCTTCCGCGACGCCTTCGTCGACAAATGGCCCCACGGGCGCCTGATGGAACAGATGGCGACGGCGATCATCGTCAAGGAAGACGCCGCGCTGGCCGGGATCGGCGCCTTCGCCCGCAACCCGGCGCGCTTCGGCGTGGAACTCAGTGGACGACGGTGGCGCGGCTAGGCCGCGCTGCGGGCAGGCGCTGGCTGAACTAGCCGCGCGTGAACCACAGGATGATGACGCCGGCGACGATGACGAGCAGGCCCCACATCATCGGGCCGCCGAGGAAGCCACGCACCGCCGCGCCCTCGACTTCCTCCTCGGCCTCGTGAGCCACCTCGCCCACCGCATGCACTGCCTCTTCCACCGCCTGCTCGACGGCGTCCTCGGCACGGCCGAGCGGCCCCTCGGTAACGCGCTCGGCGAAGCGGACGAAAAACGAATCGGCCATCTGCCTGGCGGTGGTATCGAGAAGGCGCGCGCCGACCTGGGCGAGCTTGCCGCTGACGTCGCCCTTCGCCGCGTAACGCACGATCGTGCGCCCGCCTTCCTCGTGAAGCTGGACGTCGGCAGTGGCGCTCACCGAACCGGCGGCGCCACCGGCACCCTCGCCGGTCACCGTGAAGGAGATGGGCGGATTGAGCTTCGACAGCGCGGCCGTGCCGGAAAACGTGGCACGCACCATGCCGACCTTGGTCTCGACGGTGCCGCGAAACCCGGTGTCGGAAACCTTCTCCAGGGCAACGCAGCCCGGGATCGATTCCTTCAGGATTTCGGTATCGTTAAAGGCGGCCCACACCTTGGTGCGCGGCGCGTCGATCTTCACTTCGCCCGTCATTTCCATGCGGGGCACGTAGCCATAGCCGGGGGCAAACGGCAAGGGCGCATGGCGGTTCAAGGCGGGCTTCGTTGGCTTTCGCCCGCGGCAGAGATAGAAGCGGCGCCGTGTCCGCCAGCGAATCTTCCCGACCCCGCCCCGCCGCTACCGGCGCGCTCCGCCGTCTTGCTCCCGTCATCCTCGAGACGGCGGGCTGGGACGACTATGCCCTCCTCGATTCGGGCAATGGCGAGAAGCTCGAGCGCTACGGCCAATATCGCATCGTGCGCCCCGAACCGCAGGCGATGTATGCGCCGAAGCTCGCCGAGCGCGAGTGGGCGAGTGCCGACGCGCGTTTCGTCGGGCCGGGCGAGGACGAAGACAAGAGCGGTGAGAAAGACGGACGCTGGCGCTACCGCAGGCCGCTCGGCGAGACCTGGCGCCTCGCCTATGACGGCGTGCCCTTCCTCGGCCGCTTCACCAGCTTCCGCCACGTCGGCGTATTTCCCGAGCAGGCGACGCACTGGGAATGGATGAGGCAGCGCATCGCCGAGGCGCGGCGGCCGGTGAAGGTGCTGAACCTGTTCGCCTATACCGGAGTGGCCTCGCTACTCGCGGCCAGGGCCGGCGCCGAAGTGACGCACATCGACGCCTCGAAGAAGGCGATCGGCTGGGCGCGGGAGAACCAGGCGCTGGGCGGGCTGGAGGCATTGCCCATCCGCTGGATCTGCGAGGACGCGCCGAAATTCGTCGAGCGCGAGATACGGCGCGGCAGCCGCTACGACGGGATCATCCTCGACCCGCCGAAGTTCGGCCGCGGCCCGAAGGGCGAGGTGTGGGACATCTTCACGCACCTGAAGCCGCTGCTCGCCGGCTGCGTGTCGCTGCTCAGCGAGGAGGCGCTGTTCCTCGTGCTCACGGCCTATTCGATCCGCGCCTCCTTCTATTCCATCGACGAGGTGACGGCCGAGGCGCTGGCCGGACGCGGCGGGCTGCTGGAGTCGGGCGAGCTCGTGCTCAGCGAGCAGAGCGGCGGCCGCAGGCTCTCCACCTCCCTGTTCAGCCGGTGGTCGCGATGAAGGCGCCGCACGACGGGCCGCCGGCGCCCGGCGCGATCAAGCACGTGACCAGCCTCGCCAACCCGCTGGTCAAGGAAATCCGCGGCCTGGCGCTGCCGAAGAACCGCAAGGCGAGCGGGTTGTTCGTCGCCGAAGGCCTGAAGCTGGTCGTGGACGCGGCCGAGGCCGGCTGGACGGTGCGCACCCTGATCTTCGCGCCCGCCGTGCGCGGCCAGACGCTGGTCGCGCGGCTGGCCGGCGAGACCCACGCCAAGGGCGGGACGGTGATCGAAGCCAGCGAGGCGGTGCTCGCCAAGATCAGCCGGCGTGACAACCCGCAGACCGTGATCGGCGTATTCGAGCAGAAGCTGACGCCGCTCGCCGCGCTCAAGCCAGGGCCGGGCGACGTGTGGGTGGCGCTGGAA
>DASZQY010000149.1:0-3691 GCA_035549395.1 Bauldia sp. | reverse complement strand
TTCATCCAGTCGAGGTCGGCGGAGAAGAAGATATCGGCCGGCGCGCCTTGTTCGATCTGCTTGGCCAGCGTCGAAGAGCCGCCGTAGTTGACGGTGACGGTTTTTCCGGTGGCGTCTGTGTAGGCCTTGACGGCGTCGTCCAATGCGTTCTGCAGGCTGGCGGCCGCGAAGACGATGGTGTCGGCGGCGGCAGCCGGCGTTGCCGGTGCGGCGAAAGCGAGCGCGGCCGCGAGTGCCGGTGCGAGCAGGAGTGTGCGGCGGTTGAGCATGGCGATCCCGATATGTTCATGGAAACATATCGAGCATAGCGCTGCCGGTGCGCGAGGGTCAATCGCGCACCGGCCGGAAATACGGAGTGCGGTCAGGCCGGCGGATTGCCCATGAAGTCGCGCTTGCCGATCTCGACGCCGTTGTGGCGCAGGATGCCGTACGCGGTCGTCAGGTGGAAATAGAAGTTGGGCAGGGCGGAGTTCTGGAAATAATCCATGCCGCTCATCTGGCGTTCGCGCCCGTTCTGCACGAGCGTGATCATGCGCGTTTCGGACCCTTCGAATGCGGCCGGATTGCTGTCGTTGACGAAGGCCAGCGTGCGGTCGATGCGCGCCTTGAGCCCTGCGAATGTCTTTTCGGTTTCTTCGAAGATCGGCAGTTCCTGCTGTGTCAGGCGCGCCACCGAGTTCTTGGCGTGGTCGCAGGCCGATTGCACCTGGAGCCAATAGGGAAACATGTCCGGGTAGAGGCGATCGGTCATGAATGCCGACGGCTCGATCTTGCGCGCCTCTGCGTGCGCCGCGGCTTTGTCGATGATCGCGCGGTGCGCCTTCAGCCGGCGGTCGAACACGGGCACGGAAATCTGGAACATGATGGAATCGGACATGGAGGGTTCTTTTGTTGATTGCAGAAGGAGGGCAGACGCGCGGAATCTGGCCAAGCCGCCGAAATACGCAATCCCCGGTGGACGCTATTTCTTGCGAAGGTGACGGCGGATGTCGGCGACCGCCGAAGCCACGGCTTTGCCGGCTTCCTTTTCCATCTCGCGGTAACGGCGGAGTATGCGGTTGCCGAGTGGCGTCAGCGTTGCGCCACCGCCCCCACCCGAGCCGCCCTTTTCGGTTTCGACAAGCGGCTTGGCGAAGGCCTCGTTCATCTCCTGCACCAGCGACCAGCCGCGTTTGTAGCTCATGGCGAAACGCCGGGCGGCGCTCGATAGCGAGCCGGTCTCGGCGATCGCCTCGAGCAGATCGGCCTTGCCCGGGCCAAGCGCGACCCCCGGTTTAAGCACAAGGCGCAGGCGCAGACCTTCGGTGCGGTTGGCGAGCTTGCGGGGCATGGGCGGACTTTAAGTCCGCCGGTGCTCCGCCCGTCAATCGTCCGCCGCAAAGAAAAAGCCGCTGCCGGGGAGGGCAGCGGCCAGTTGGTGCTAGCCGGGGGACGTTGGGGGCTAGGGAAGGTTGAGGGCCTCGGTCAGATCACCTTCGGTCGGCTCGCCGGCGGCGCTGATCGCGTCGGCACGAGCCTTGAGGCCAGGCAGCACGGGCAGGGCGTAGCGCGCCGTGATCAGCCGCAGGATCGACGTTGTGTCGTTCACCGTGTGGTCGATCGTTCCCATCTTGGCAAAGGGCGAGACGATGAACGCCGGGATGCGGTTGCCGGGGCCCCAGCGATCCGCCTTCGGCGGCGCGACGTGGTCCCAGAAGCCGCCGTTCTCGTCGTAGGTCACGACCACCACCATGCCCGGCCACTGCGGGCTTTTCTCGAGGTGGCTGATGATGTCGGCGAGATGCTGGTCGCCGGAGGCGACATCGGCGTAGCCGGCGTGCTCGTTGAGGTTGCCCTGCGGCTTGTAGAAGGTCACCGCCGGCAGTTTGCCGGCGTCGACGTCAGCGAGGAAGTTCACGCCGCCGAGACCGCCGTCCTTGATGTGCTCGGCGCGGGCCGGCGTGCCCGGCGCCATGTCGGCGAAGTAGTTGAACGGCTGGTGGTGGAACTGGAAGTTCGGCACCGGCCCGCCGCCGTTGCCGTCGAGCGCTGCCTGCCACGCGCCGGCGTACCACGCCCACGTCACGCCCTTCTGGCTCAGCAGGTCGCCGATGTTGGTCATCGTCTGCGGCGGCAGCGTCGTCGGCTGGGTCGGGTCGGCGAGCGTTGGGTCGGTCCCTGCGGCCGGCTTGTTGGCGCTCGGCATGTACGGCGGCTGCATGGTGTTCACGGCGTAGAAGTCGGGCGTCAGGTTGCCGTCGGAGACGAATTTCGGCACGCCGTCGAGCGCCGACTTCGGCCCGTTGTCGGCGACCGTCAGGCTGATGCCGTCCGCGTCGACCTTGGCGATTGTCGGCTTCGCCGCTGCGGTATCGGCATTGGGATACATCGGCGCGCAGGCGCAGATCAGCATGAAGTGGTTCAGGAACGAGCCGCCGAAAGCGCCCTGGAAGAAGTTGTCGGCCAGCACGTACTTCTGCGCCACCTTCCACATCGGCAGCGACGAGCCATCGTAGTGCCCCATCACCAGACCGCCGGAATCGGCCCAGGCGGCGAATTTGTCGTTCTTGCCGCCGTCGATCTGCATCTGCTCCTGGTAGAAGCGGTGCCAGAGGTCACGGGTCACGACGCCCATCGACTGGTTGAAGCCCTTGGCGTCGTCAATCGCGAACGGCGCGTTCGGCAGGTGCGCCGACTGCTCTTCGGTCACGGCCGGCGTCACGCCCTTGGCCGTCAGTCCACCCCAGGCCGGCGGCAGCTCCTTCAGCGGTGTTCCGTCGCGATCGAGTTGCGTCGCCTGGCCAGCCGTCACGTTGGCGAGGCCATCGGCGCCGGGAAAGCCGCCATAGAGATTATCGAAGCTGCGGTTTTCGGCGTAGATCACCACGATGTTGGTGATCTTGCTGAGGTCGGCAGCCGGCGCGGGGGCGGCGGCAAGCCCGACGATAGCCAATGTGGCCAGCGACGCCGTCGTCAATAGACGGCGCACAGGCAGCGCGGTGCGGTGCATGACGTATCCTCTCGGTTCGATCGTCCGGACGTGCTGGCCGTGCTTGGGAGATTCGAGGCCGCCGCCCAATTCGAAGACGGCCGGACGCTAGGCGTGCGGCTTATCGGTTTGATGACGGCCGGGTCATGCTGGAAAGACCACCCGCGTCATGAAGCTGTCGTTCGCTTCGCGTAGCGTCAGCAGCGCCGCGAGTTCAGGTCACGGAATCTTCGCCGTTGCGATCAGCACCGCTCGTCTTTGCCGCAACGGTGGTAGTCGCCGCTTCCGCCTTCGCTTTTGCGGCGGTCCCGCCGGGCCCGGATCCGGGGCCGCTCAGCCGTCAGGCCAACTCTGAGCGCGTCGCGGCGCTGATGGATCTCGGCCACCGCATGTTCTTCGATTCCGGACTGTCGGCGTCCGGCACGATGTCGTGCGCCACGTGCCACGACCCGACCTACGCCTTCGGTCCGCCCAACGCGCTGCCGGTGCAACTCGGCGGTCCGCACCTCGACCTGCCCGGTGTCAGGGCGGCGCCCTCGATCAAGTATCTGCAGGCGACGCCGCAGTTCACCGAACACTTCTTCGACTCGGAAGACGAGGGCGATGAGAGTGTCGACAACGGGCCGACCGGCGGTTTGATGTGGGATGGCCGCGCCGACCGCGGCCAGGATCAGGCCCGCTTCCCGCTGCTGTCGCCCTTCGAGATGGCCAATGCCGGCCCGG
>DASZQY010000148.1:0-7160 GCA_035549395.1 Bauldia sp. | reverse complement strand
GTCGCAATCCTCCGTATAATCCTCCACATCGTGATTCTTCTGTCCGGCTGTGACAAATGAGTCGCAAAGTCAACTACTAGGAGATGCGCCTATTGTGGACGATCAATCTATACGTGCGTTGCTCCGTCATATCCGAACGATCGCTGTGGTCGGCGCGTCGCCGAATCCGGCGCGGCCGGTCTATGGCGTGATGTCGTACCTGCTGAACGCCGGCTATCGTGTGCTTCCGGTCAATCCCGGCCAGGTCGGGCGAGAAATACTTGGCCAGAAGGTGTACGGCCGTCTCGCCGACATCCGGGAGCCGATTGATTGCGTCGACATTTTCCGCCGCACGGAGGCACTCGCCGGCATCGTTGATGAAGCGATGGCGCTCTCGCCGTTGCCGCGCCTCATCTGGATGCAGCTCGGGCTCGCCGATGAGACTGCCGCGGCCACAGCGCGTGCGGCCGGCATCGCCGTGGTTATGGACCGCTGCATCAAGGTCGAGCACGCGCGGCTGCTGTGATCGCAGTCGCGTGCGTGTGAAGGCTGTCACTGCGAACAGCGCTCTCGGCGCCTAGATCGCCGGCACCACAACATAAGAAAAAGGGCGCATCCCATGGACATCTATTCGCTCGTCAAGTTTCTGCACATCGCATCAGCCATCGTCTGGATCGGCGCCGGCGTCGGCCTGGTCATCCTTGGTGTCGCCGCCGATCGGAAGAGCGATCGCGAGGGCTTCGTGCGGATCCTGCAGAACGTCGGCTTCCTCGCGCCGCGCGTGTTCGTGCCAGCCTCGCTCGCGACACTCGTGCTCGGCATCATCGCGGCGTGGATGAACTGGGGCTTCGTGCAGCTGTGGGTCATCCTCGGCCTCGTCGGTTTCGCCGCCACCTTCCTTACCGGCAACTTCCTGCTCGGGCCGCGGGCCGCGAAGACCGAAAAGATCGTCGCCGCCGAGGGCGCCTCGGATCACGCGGTGGCGCTCGGGCGCGAGCTGCTGACCATCGCCAAGTTCGACTACGTGATGCTGTTCATGGTGGTCGCCGACATGGTGTTCAAACCGGCGCCCGGCGACTTCGGCGTCCTTGCCGTCATGGCCATCATCATCGCCGGCGCGGCAATCGCGTTCCTCATCCCCGTCTTCCGCGCGCCGCGGGTGGCCGTCGCCGCCTGAACAATTCCCGACCATTGTCGGGACGGGCGGCGGAAGCCCATTCCGCCGCCCGTCTGATTCCCGCAAGCAAATGCTTTGGCGGCTTCTGCCGACCTGCTCTATGGCTGGGGCGAAAATCCCAACGATCAAGGAAACGTCCCGATGAGCGACGAACGCGTTCCCGGTTTTGCCACGCTGGCCATCCACGCCGGTGCCAAGCCCGACCCGACCACCAAGGCGCGGGTGACGCCGATCTACCAGACGACGTCATATGTCTTCGACAACACCGAACATGCGGCGCAGCTGTTCGGCCTGCAGGCGTTCGGCAACATCTACACCCGCATCATGAACCCGACGCAGGATGTGCTGGAGCAGCGCATCGCGGCTCTGGAGGGCGGCACCGCGGCGCTCGCGGTCGCCTCGGGCCACGCGGCGCAGGTCATCGCCTTTCACACTCTGCTTCAGCCCGGCGACGAATTCATCGCCGCGAAGCAGCTCTACGGCGGCTCGATCAATCAGTTCAATAACTCGTTCAAGAGTTTCGGCTGGCAGGTGAAGTGGGCGGACATCAACGACCTGTCCACCTTTGAAAAGGCGGTGACGCCGAAGACCAAGGCGATCTTCGTCGAGTCGATCGCCAACCCGGGCGGCATCATCACCGACATCGCCGGCGTCGCTAACATCGCGAAGCGGGCAGGGGTGCCGCTCATCGTCGACAACACCCTAGCGACGCCATACCTCATCCGGCCGTTCGAGCATGGCGCCGACATCATCGTGCACTCGCTGACCAAGTTCCTCGGCGGCCACGGCAACTCGATCGGTGGCGTCGTCGTCGATGGTGGCAAGTTCAACTGGCTTGCCAACAAGGGCCGCTTCCCGCTGCTATCGACACCGCGCCCGGAGTACCACGGGCTGGTCATCGGCGAGACTTTCGGCAACTTTGCCTTCGCCATCGCCACCCGTGTTCTCGGTCTGCGCGATCTCGGTCCGGCGATCTCGCCGTTCAACGCGTTCCTCATCCTGACCGGCATCGAGACGCTGCCGCTGCGCATGCAGACGCACTCCGACAACGCCGCGGCGGTCGCCGAGTTTCTCGGCGGGCACAAGAAGGTGACATGGGTCAGCTATGCCGGCCTGCCGGGCGACCGCTATCATCAGCTCGCGCTGAAGTATGCCCCGAACGGCGCCGGCGCCGTGCTGACCTTTGGCATCGAGGGCGGCGACGAAGCGGGCAAGAAGCTGGTGGAAAGCGTCAAGCTGTTTTCGCATCTCGCCAACATCGGCGACGTGCGCAGCCTGATCATTCACCCGTCGTCGACAACGCACAGCCAGCTCACGCTCGATCAGCGCATCGCGGCGGGAGCCGGGCCGGATGTCGTGCGCCTTTCGGTGGGCATCGAGGACGTGGCCGACATCATCGCCGACCTCGAGCAGGCGCTGGACAAGATCTAGCGGCGCGGCCGGCCACCCTCAGCGATCGACGGTGGCCATCATCGCGCTCTCGTAGCGTGGTCCTGCGACCTTGCCCGGCGCGAGCGGCTCCTCGAGCCGGGCAATCTCCTCGCTGCTCAGCCGGATTTCGGCAGCGGCGACGTTTTCCTCGAGATAGGCGCGGCGCTTCGTGCCCGGTATCGGCACGAAGCCGGCATCCTTGTTCAACACCCACGCCAGCGCGATCTGCGCGGGCTTCACGCCCCTGGCGCGTGCCAGCGCCTCCACCGCCGCCACCGCCTTGCGGTTGGCGTCGAAGTTGGCGCCCTGGTAGCGCGGGTCGTTTCTGCGGAAATCGTTCTGCGGATAGTCTTCCGCTCGCTTGATTTCGCCCGTCAGGAAGCCGCGGCCGAGCGGCGCGAAAGGCACCAGGCCGATGCCCAGCTCGTGCAGCAGCGGGATCACATCCGCTTCCAGATTGCGCTCCCACAGCGAATATTCACTCTGCACCGCCGAGAGCGGCTGGACGGCGTGGGCGCGGCGGATGCTCGATGCGCCGGCTTCGGAGAGGCCGAAATAGCGCGCCTTGCCCTCGGTGATGAGGTCGCGGACGGTGCCCGCGACGTCTTCCATTGGCACGGCGGGATCGACCCGGTGCTGGTAGATCAGATCGACGTAGTCGGTGCGCAGCCGGCGCAGGGACCCCTCGACGGCCTTGCGAATGGTGGCCGGACGGCTGTCGCGCTCGGTCCCTATCTGCCGTCCGTTCTCGAGCCGGAAGCCGAATTTGGTCGCGATGGTCACCGCGCCGCGGCGGCCGGCGAGGGCGCGGCCGAGCAACTCCTCATTCCTGTAGGGCCCGTAGACCTCGGCCGTGTCGAAGAAGGTGCACCCGAGCGCGATCGCGCGATCGAGCGTGGCGATCGACTCGGCCTCGTCGGCCGGGCCGTAGGAGTCGCTCATGCCCATGCAGCCGAGTCCGATCGCCGACACTGTGAGCCCCTGCGAGCCGAGCTTGCGCTGCGCGAGCATGTCCGTGCCTCCTGTTCGTTCATTCTGGAAATACCGCCCCGAGGCTGGAGCGCAAGGTGCGCCGGCGGTATAGTGCCGCGTGCGCATCTTCCTGCTCATGCTGGCTCTCCTGGTCGCGCCTTTGCAGCCCGTCGCCGCGCAGAGCACGGATCACCCGTGGGACGCGACCTGGGTCGGCGATTGGGACAGTGCCGACGACGACGGCGTGCAGGTCATCGTCACCGGCGACCAGGTTGTCGGCTTCTTCATTCATGGCGATTATGTCGAGCCGGATTCGACGGCGCCGCTCGCCGCCGACGGATCGCTCGCCTTCACCTGGCCGAACGGCAAGGCGACGCTGAGGATGGACGGCGATGCGCGCGAGCTCGTGGTCGATGAAAACGGGCATGCCGAGCGGGTCGTGAATCTGACTCAGGGCGACTAAATCGCGCGATGCCGCCGGCCGATTGTCCCTTGCAATGCTCGGCGAAGGGGCACATCTAGCCTCCCGCCCCGACAGGAAGCCAAGCTCGCCCATGAACGTCATCGAAGTCAGCCATCTCAGCCGATCGTTCGGTGAGGTGAAGGCCGTGAACGACATCAGTTTCGATGTCGCCGAGGGCGAGATTTTCGCCTTCCTCGGGCCGAACGGTGCCGGCAAGTCGACCACGATCAAGATGCTGACGACGCTGTTGCAGCCGACCAGCGGCACCATCCGCGTCAACGGACATGACCCGGTGACCGAGCCCAATGCCGTGCGCAAGTCCTTCGGCATCGTCTTTCAGGACCCGGCCGTCGATGACGAGCTGACGGCCTGGGAGAACATGGAGTTCCACGGAGTCCTGTACGGCGTTCCGAAGACCAGGCGGCGCGCCCGTATCGATGAGCTGCTCAAGTTCGTCGAGCTGTCGGATCGCGCCAACAGCCAGGTCAAGGAGTTCTCCGGCGGCATGCGGCGGCGGCTGGAGATCGCGCGCGGCCTGTTGCACACGCCCAAGATCGTTTTCCTCGACGAGCCGACGCTCGGCCTCGATCCGCAGACGCGCAATCACATGTGGAGCTACCTCCAGCAGCTCAACAAGACCGACAAGACCACCGTCTTCTTCTCCACCCACTACATGGAGGAGGCCGAGCGGGTGGCGCAGCGCATCGCCATCATCGATCACGGCAAGATCGTGGCCATGGGCAGCGCCGACGCGTTGAAGACGAAGACCGGAACCGAATCCCTCGAGGATGCCTTCCTCGCGTTGACCGGCAGCGCGATCCGCGAGGAGGAGGGGTCGTCGGCGGACCGCATGCGCATGGTGCATCGCGCACGGCGTGGGAGGTAAGCCATGGACGGTGCTGCGATCTACATCATGTGGCGGCGGCAGATGACGCGCTTCGTGCGCTCGAAAGCGCGCATCGTCGCCTCACTGGCCCAGCCGCTGCTCTTCCTCGTCACCTTCGGTTTCGGCTTCAGCGCCGTCTTCCGGCAGGCGGGCGCCGGCAACTACATCGACTTCCTGGCGCCGGGCATCGTCCTCATGGGCATCGTCTTCTCGTCGGTGTTCTCCGGCATCGAGGTCATGTGGGACCGCCAGTTCGGCTTCCTCAAGGAGACGCTGGTGGCACCGGTCTCGCGCATCGCGCTGATGATCGGCCGCACGCTGGGCGGCGCCACCGTCGCCTTCCTGCAAGGCTGTCTCGTCCTCATCGTCACGCTGGTAGTCGGGTTCCGTCCGACGTCGTGGTGGCTGCTGCCGGCCGCGTTCATCGTGATGGCGCTGGTCGCGATCATCTTCACCGCCTTCGGCACGGCGATGGGCGCCCGCATCAAGGACATGCAGGGCTTCCAGCTCATCATGAATTTCATCATCATGCCGATCTTCTTCCTGTCCGGCGCCTTGTTCCCGCTGGCGGGCTTGCCCGCGGTCATGGCCGCGATCGTCCATATCGACCCGCTTTCCTACGGCGTCGATGCCCTGCGTGGCCTGCTCATCAACGCCGCGCAGTTTCCGCTTGTCCTGGATTTCGGCATCCTGATCGTCGTGGCCGCTGTGATCCTGTCCATTGGCGCGTACTTCTTCGCCAGGATCGAAGTCTAGACGGCGCACGCGGCGAGGAGTGATCGCCGTCACGCTATCCCCGACGCCCGCCTTCCCACGGCACAGCCGATCCGCCATATTCCGGCGTTAAGGGGCGAGGGTACGAAACGCGGAAGCTCACTCCGATGCGTCATCTCCTGTCTGTGCTCCTCCCGCTGGCCGCTGTCGTCGCGGTCGCGATGCCTGCGGCGGCGGCCACTTCCTGTCACAAGGAGCCGACGTTCGAGGCGTGGCTCGATGGCGTGCGCGCCGAAGCCAGGGCCGACGGCATATCGAGCAGCGCGATCGATTCGGCGCTGTCGGGCGTCGTGTTCGATCCGGCGATCGTGAAGAAGGATCACGCCCAGGGCGTCTTCACGCAGGACTTCCTCCAGTTTTCGACCCGCATGGCCGCGGCCTACCGCATCAGCACCGGCAAGTCGAAGATCGCCCAGATGAAGAGCGTCTTCGACCGCATCGAAAAGACGTATGGCGTGCCGGCACCGGTGCTGACCGCCTTCTGGGCGCTGGAGACCGATTTCGGCGCCTTCAATGGCGACGGTCCGACGCTGACTTCGCTGGCCACCCTCGGCTATGACTGCCGCCGGCCGGATCTTTTCCGCCTGCAGCTGATCGACGCCATGAAGATCATCGACCGCGGCGATCTCAGCGCCGCGCAGATGCGCGGGCCGTGGGCGGGCGAGCTTGGCCAGCTTCAGTTCATCCCCCAGCGCTACTACGACTATGGCGTCGACTTCGATGGCGATGGCCGCGTCGATCTGCTGAACTCGTCAGCCGACGCGCTGGCTTCGGCGGCCAATTACCTCAAGGCGCTCGGCTGGCACGCCGGCCAGCCGTGGCTGCAGGAAGTTCTGGTGCCGGCCGACCTGCCGTGGGACCAGGCGGACCTGTCGATCAAGCTGCCGCTGGCGAAGTGGGCCGGATGGGGCGTTACCCTGGCGAACGGCAAGGCTCTGCCGGCCAACGGGCCGGACGCCTCGCTGTTCCTGCCGATGGGGCGCAACGGGCCGGCGTTCCTCGCGTACCCGAACTTCGACGTGTACCTGCAGTGGAACAACAGCCTGGTCTATTCCTCGACCGCGGCCTATCTCGCGACCCGCATCGCCGGCGCAGGCCCGGTCCATCGCGGCACCGCCGTCAGCGTGAGTGCGGCCGATGTGCGCGCGCTTCAGCAGATCCTGGCGAAGAAGGGCTACAACGTCGGCAAGGCCGACGGCGTGATCGGCGCCGCGACGCGGGCGGCCGTGAAGGCGGAGCAGATCAAGTTCGGCCTGCCGGCGGACTCGTATCCATCGGCCGAGCTGCTGGCCAGGGAGCAGGCCGGCGGCTAGGTTCTGTACCCATAAGGGTTTGCGGTGGTTGAGGGAGAGTGATTCAAGGTCCCCGGGGAGGACTTGGATCATGGCTCGATACGATCTGTCGGAGGGGGAGTGGCGGCTGATCGCTCCGCTTCTTCCCAACAAGCCGCGGGGGATTGCCCGGGTCGATGACCGGCG
>DASZQY010000147.1:0-2886 GCA_035549395.1 Bauldia sp. | reverse complement strand
TCGTCCCAGCCCAGCCGCATCTTCAGGGAAACCGGGCGGTCCGTGGCCGCGACCGTCGCCTCGATCAGGGTCAGCGCATGGTCGAGGTTGCGCATCAGCGCCGAACCGGAGTAGCCGCCGGTCACCTTCTTGGCCGGACAGCCCATGTTGATGTCGATGATGTCCGCCCCGCTGTCCGCCGCCACCTTCGCGGCCTCGCCCATCCAGTGGGCTTCGCGACCGGCGAGCTGCACGACGTGAGGGCCCGAGCCGCTCCGGACAGCACGCGCGCAGGCCTCGAGGTCGCCGCGGACCAGCATCTCGCCGGCGACCATCTCGGACACGACCATGCCGGCCCCGAACTGGCCCGCCACGGTCCGAAAGGGTGCATCGGAAACGCCCGACATCGGCGCGAGGAAGACGCGGTTCGGCACCACGACTCCGCCGATGTCCAAGGGTTTACTGAGACTTGAGACCCGTTCCCGATCCAAATGCATACCGAATAGGCAGAGCCGCTACTGCCCATAGATTAGTCAATCTGGCACAGTGAGCAAGTGCGAAATGGGCAGTGGCATGCTAGCCTCCGCGCTATGAAAACTGCAGCCATCATTGTCGCCGCCGGACGCGGATCGCGGGCCGGTTCTGGAGAAATTCCAAAACAATATCAGCCTGTTGGTGGCGTTTCAGTTCTCCGCCGCAGCCTCGAGACTTTCCTCGATTCCGGCCTGGCGGATTTGCTGGTGCCGGTCATCGGACCGGACGACGCCGGACAGTACGCGAAGGTCGCACCGCAACATGACCGCCTGGCCGCGCCGATCACAGGCGGCGCAACGCGCCAGGCCTCGGTGCGCGCCGGACTGGCGGCACTGGCGGACAGCGAGCCGGACAGGGTGCTGATCCACGACGCAGCGCGGCCCTTCGCGGGGACAGATCTGATCCAGCGCGTCGTCGCGGCCCTCGACGCCGCCGATGCAGTTGTCCCCGTGCTGCCGGTGGCCAGCACCCTGAAGGCGGTGACCGACGGCATGGTGACGGCGACCGTGTCGCGGGCTGGTCTCTTCACGGCAGAGACGCCGCAGGGATTTCGTTACGAGTTGATCCGTCAGGCTCACGAGAAAGCGGCCGGCGCGGGCCACGAATTTACCGACGACGCCGCCGTGGCGGAGTGGGTCGGCATTCGTGTGAAGACCGTCGCGGGCGACCCCGCGAACGTGAAACTCACGACCGCGGAAGACATCGCCGCGGCCGACCGGCGCCTCACCATGGAAGCAATGATGAAGCTCGGCGATATTCGCGTTGGCGTCGGCTACGATGTGCACCCGTTCGGGCCCGGCGACGACGTGATGCTTGGCGGCATCGCGGTGCCGCACACGCGCGGCCTTCTTGGCCATTCCGATGCCGACGTGATGCTGCATGCGCTGACCGATGCGGTGCTGGGGGCGATCGGTGCCGGCGATATCGGCGCCCACTTCCCGCCCACCGACGAGAAATGGAAGGGCGCGGCGTCGTCGACGTTCCTCGCCGAGGCCGTGGCGCGCGTGCGCGCGCGTGGCGGCGTCATCGCCCATCTCGACGTGACCTACCTCGGCGAAGGGCCGAAGGTCGGGCCGCATCGCGAGGCCATGCGGGCCAGCATCGCCGCGATCGCCGGCATCGCCGTCGACCGCGTCGGCGTGCAGGCCACGACGAACGAGGGCCTCGGCTTCATCGGGCGCGGCGAAGGCGCGGCCGCCTATGCCGTCGCCACCGTGCGCCTGCCCTTCCCGGCATGACCGACCTCTCCCCTCTCTTGCCGGCCGCGCGCAGGCTGATCGAGGCCTGCAAAGCCCGCGGGCTCAGGATCGCGACCGCGGAATCGTGCACCGGCGGACTGGTAGCCGGCACCCTGACCGAGGTCGCCGGTTCGTCGGCCGTGGTGGAGCGCGGCTTCGTGACCTATTCGAACGAGGCCAAGAGCAACCTGCTCGGCGTGCCGAACGCCGTACTGGATCGGGTCGGCGCGGTAAGCGAGGAAGTGGCGCGGGCGATGGCGGCGGGTGCGCTCGCCAATTCGCCGGCCGATCTCGCCGTCGCCATCACCGGGATTGCCGGACCCGACGGCGGCACCGATGCCAAGCCGGTCGGGCTCGTGCACTTCGCGGCGGCGCGACGCGGCGGCGCTATCGTCCATGTCGAAAGGCGCTTCGGGAACATCGGACGGTCCGAGGTGCGGCTGGCTTCGGTGCGGCAGGCGCTGGCGATGCTGATGGAAATGGCGGAGCAGCCTTAGAGCCGCACCCTGTCCGCCTCGGTCCGACCCGCGGATCGTACCTAACCGCCCGTTACGCTCATCGTCCGCGCCACCGCCGGCCGCTGGTGCGCGCGGTCGATGACGAAGTCGTGGCCCTTCGGCTTGCGGGCAATCGCCGCCGAAATCGCCTCATCCAGCAGTGCGTCATCGGCGGAAGCGCGGAGCGGCGCTCTGAGATCAGCGGCGTCTTCCTGCCCGAGGCACATGTAAAGCGTGCCGGTGCAGGTGACGCGTACGCGGTTGCAGCCTTCGCAGAAATTGTGGGTCAGCGGCGTGATGAAGCCGAGCCGGCCGCCGCTCTCGGCGACGCGCACATAGCGCGCCGGTCCACCCGTGCGGTAGGCCATATCGGTCAGCGTCCACCGCCTCTCCAGGTCGGCGCGCACTTTCGACAGCGGCAGGTATTGCTCCGTGCGGTCGGCGCCGACGTCGCCAAGCGGCATCGTCTCGATCAGCGTCAGGTCCATGCCGGCGCCGTGGGCCCAGTGTATGAGGGCGTCGAATTCGTCCTCGTTTACGCCCTTCAGGGCCACCGTGTTGATCTTGACCCGGAGGCCGGCCTTTCGTGCCGCCTCGATACCCGCCAGCACCTTGTCCAGATCGCCCCAGCGCGTGAT
>DASZQY010000146.1:0-8016 GCA_035549395.1 Bauldia sp. | reverse complement strand
ATCCATCTCCGCCGCGGTCGGCCGCCACACGGACTGGTAGCCGGCAAGGAAGGCCCGCGCCTTGGTGATGTTCAGCGAGACGTCGGCCTCGAAGCACCAGGCATTGATGCCAATGGCGATGTCGTACGCGAGCGCGTCGTTGCAGGCGAAATAGAAGTCGATGATCCCCGAGAGTTTGTCGCCGAGGAAGAAGACATTGTCCCGGAAGAGATCGGCGTGGATCACGCCCTCGGGCAGGCTCCGCGGCCAGTTCGCTTCCAGGTGGTCGAGTTCATCGGCGATCTCGCGCGAGAGGCCGGGCTGCACGGTATCCGCGCGGCTGCGGCACAGTTTGTAGAGCGGACGCCAGCCCGCGACTGACAGCGCATTGCGCCGCTTCAGCGCGAAGCCTTCGCCCGCAAGATGGAGACGCGCCATGGCCGCACCGACCGCGCCACAGTGGGCAGCCTGCGGCCGCCTGACCCACATGCCCGAGAGGAAAGTGACGATGGCGGCGGGCCTGCCGGCGAGTTGGCCGAGGACGTGTCCGGCGCGGTCGCGAACGGGCAGGGGACACGATATCCCGCGCTCAGAGAGATGCTCCATCAAACCGAGGAAGAAGGGCAGATCTGCCGGATCAACGCGCTTCTCGTAAAGCGTGAGAATGAACTGGCCCTTTTCCGTAGCCAGCAGGAAGTTCGAATTCTCCACGCCTTCGGCAATGCCTTTCACCGAGAGCACTGCACCGAGATCGTATCCTGACATGAAGGCCGCGAAGTCTTCGTCGGCAAATTCGGTATAGACCGCCATACGGCTACTCTGCGGCGTCGCGCAGCGCGCGCGGGAGATTGAAGGTCACTGCTTCCTCGGCCGCCGTAACGATCTGCACGGCAATAGAAAAGCGTTCCGCGAATGCTTCGATGACTTCATCCACCAGAATCTCGGGCGCCGAGGCGCCCGCCGTGATGCCGACCCGATGTATGCCGGCCAGCAGCGCCCAATCGATCTCGGCGGCGCGCTGCACCAGCAGAGCGCGGCTGCAGCCGGCGCGTTCGGCCACTTCTCGCAGACGCTGGGAGTTGGAAGAGTTCGGCGCGCCGATGACGACCATGGCGTCGATTGCGCCGGCGATCCTCTTCACTGCTTCCTGGCGGTTGGTGGTGGCGTAGCAGATGTCTTCCTTGTGCGGGGCAACGATATCCGGGAAGCGGTCCATCAGGATTGCGACGATTGACGCGGTGTCGTCGACCGACAGGGTTGTCTGCGTGATGTAGGCAAGCTGCTTCGTGGAGCGCGGCCGAAACTCCCGAGCGTCGGTCTCCGTTTCGATGAGCGTAATCGCGCCTTCCGGCAACTGGCCCATCGTGCCGGCAACCTCGGGATGGCCAGCGTGGCCGATCAGGACGATTTCGCGTCCCTTGCGGAAGTGGATCTCGGCTTCGCGGTGAACCTTCGTGACCAACGGGCAGGTGGCGTCGAGCTGGAAAAGACGCCGCCGGCCGGCTTCCGCCGGGACCGATTTTGCAACGCCATGGGCGGAAAAAACAACAGGATGGTCGCCGTCCGGTATCTCGGCCAGCTCCTCCACGAAAACAGCGCCCTTCGCCTTCAGGCCGTCCACCACGTATCGGTTATGGACGATCTCATGGCGCACATAGACCGGCGCACCGAACTTCTGCAGCGCGAGTTCGACGATCTGAATGGCGCGATCGACCCCAGCGCAGAAACCGCGCGGGCTGCACAGCAGGATGTCGAGAGGCGGCTTGCCGGCCATGGTGGCGCTGACATGGGCCGCGGGCATGGCGCCTGTCAAGGAGCCCGCCGTCAGGCGCGTATCTCTTCTTCCTCTTCCTCGTCTTCCGCGGCTTCCGGCCGGCGGAAGATGAGGCGGCTGGCCTCGGCGCCTGTCATCGGCTGGCCGTAGAGGAAGCCCTGAACGAACTCGCAGCCGAGGTCGAGCAGCTCGTCGGCGTCGCTCTCCGATTCGGCGCCCTCGGCCACCACGTCCATGCCGAGGTCGTGGGCCAGCGTGATGATCGACCGCAGGATGACGCGACGGTTGCCGATGCCCTGACCGCGCACGAAGGTCTGGTCGATCTTGATCGTATCGAATGGAAAGCGCTGGAGATACGACAGCGACGAGTAGCCGGTGCCGAAATCATCGAGCGACAGGCCGGCGCCGAGCTCGCGCACGCGCGACAGCACCTGCGCGGCGTATTCCGGGTTCTCCATCACCAGGCTCTCGGTGACCTCCAGCTTGAGCGACCCGCGCCGGATGTTCGACCGCACCAGCACCGCCTTCACATCGTTGATGAGATCGTGACGCAGCAACTGGCGGCTGGAGACGTTGACGCTCGTGAACAGCGAGGTGTTGCGGCCGAGACCCTCCTGCCAGTCGGCGAGCTGCTTGGCGGCGCGATCGAGGACGAACAGCCCGAGCGGGATAATGAGGCCCGTGCGCTCCGCCAGCGGCACGAAATCGGACGGCGGGATACGCCCGAGCTTGGGATGGTCCCAGCGCACCAGCGCCTCGAAACCGGCGATGGTCTTGTCCTCCAGCCGCACGATCGGCTGGTAGAGCACCTTGATCTCCTCGCGCCCGAGCGCGCGCCGCAAGTCAGATTCCAGCGTGGCGAGATCACTGCCATGCTGACGCAGCGCAGGCCGGAAAGCCTCGATACGGTCGCCTCCGAGGCGCTTGGCGTGGAAGGTGCCCATCTCGGCGTCGCGTACGAGTTCCTCGGCGTCGTTCTGCTTGCCGTCGTGCATGGCAATGCCGATCGACGCCGTGAGGAAGATTTCCTTCTCGCCGAGAGTTATCGGCGCGCGCAGGGTGCGCCGTACGGATTCGGCAAAGGCCGCGATGCGTTCCGGCTGGCTTTCGGAAATGAGCAGGAAGGCAAACTGGTCGCCGGACAGACGCGCCAGCGTATCCTGTTGCTTCAGCAGGCGCGCCAGGCGGCGGGCGATGGTGAGCAGAATCGAGTCGCCGGCCGCCATGCCGAAGCCGTCGTTGACCTGCTTGAAGCGGTCGATGTCGAGAATGAAGACCGAAGGCCGCGCGGTGTTCTCCGCGGTGGCGCGCGTGATGGCCGCGCCGAGCCGGTCGAGGAACAGCTCGCGGTTCGGCAACCCGGTGAGATTGTCGTGCACCGCATCGTGCAGCAGCCGCTCCTCGGCGTTACGCTCGTCGGTGACATCGAGAAGCGTGCCGACGCAGCGCATGACTTCGCCGTCGTTGCCGAGCACCGGACGCGCCCTGAGGCTGAACCAGCGATAGTGACCGTCCTCGGCGCGCAACCGGAAATCCTGCGCTATCCGGCCGCGGCGCAGCTCGACCGCAGTGTCGAGCGTCGTCTTGAAGCGGTCGCGGTCGCCGGGATGCAGTATCTCCAGCCAGTCGCGTGCTGGCCCTTCCAGCGATCCCCGCGGGCGCCCGAGCAGATCTTCCGCCTCCGGCCCGGTATAGATGCGGTCCCGCGCCACGTCCCAGTCCCACACGACGTCGCCGGCGCCGGTAAGCGCCAACGCCTTGCGCTCGGTGTCGCCGAGCGGCCCGTGCATCATCACGCCGCCGGCGAAGGCGTGCTGCAGAACGGTGAAGGCGATCAGCAGCACGATCAGCACGAGCCCGCCGGCAAGTGCCGGCTGCACGACGTCGTTCGCCAGTCCCCCGGTTACCGTCATCCAGGCCGCAAAGGTCCACACCAGCAGCAGGACCCAGGTCGGGATCAGCATGATGGCGCGGTCGTACTTGTGGGTCGCGAGGTAGACGATGACGCCGAACCCCAGGACGGCAGTCAGGCCAATCGAGAAACGCGCGATGCCCGAGGCGACAGATGGCTCGACCGCGGCGACGCCAAGAAGCACGAACAGGGCGATGAGCCAGCCGGCGGTGACGTGGCTGTAGCGCACATGCCAGCGGTTGAGATTGAGGTAAGTGAACGTGAAGATCAGAAGGGAGGCGGCCAGGAACACCTCCGCGCCGGCGCGCCACGACTGGTCGGAGCCGGGCGCAATGCTGAGCACGCGGTTCCAGAAGCCGAAATCGACGCAAAGGTAGACGAGAACGGCCCAGGCGAGGGCGGCCGTGGCCGGGAACATCGCCGTGCCGCGCACGACGAACACGATCGTCATGAATAGCGCGAGCAGTCCCGAGATGCCGAGCACGATGCCGCGATAGAGCGTGTAGCTGTTGACGGAGTCCTTGTAGGCGTCGGCATCCCACAGGTAGAGCTGCGGCAGCTCCGGCGTGCGCAGCTCCGCGACGAAAGTCACGACCGCGCCGGGGTCGAGCGTGATGCGAAAGACGTCGGCTTCCTGACTCTCCTGCCTCTCGGGAGCGAATCCCTGGCTCGGCGTGATGTTGGCGATGCGCGACGCACCGAGGTCAGGCCAGAACAGGCCAGAGCCGGAAAGGCGGAAGTGCGGCGCGACCAGCAGGCGGTCGATCTGCTCATCGCCGTTGTTGACGAGCGCGAACACCGCCCAGTCAGACGAGCCGCCGTTCGCCTCGCGGGCGTGCACCTCGATACGGCGGACGATGCCGTCCTGTCCCGGCGCCGTGGAGACCTGGATGCGATCGTCAGACGAGCGCGACAGTTGCACCGCCGGCGTCAGGTCGAGCGTCTTGCCGTCGAGCGGGACGGACGCAGCCTCAATGGCGCGGGCCGGAAGACTCGCGACGAGACAGACCAGCACTGACACCAACAGAACCGCAACGCGACGCGCGAGCGACAACCGAACCTCCGGCCGTTCGGGACGATTCGAAACTGTACACCGTGGAGCGGCCAGGCGCGACAAGCCCCGCCGATTCATCGCGAGAACCTACGGCGAACGTCAGGTGCGCGGATCGTCGCGCACAAGGCCATAAAGCAAGTGATCCTGCCAGCGCCCGTCGATGCAGAGGTATTTGCGTGCGTACCCCTCGCGCTGGAATCCGACCTTTTCGAGGAGGCGGATGGAGGCGGCGTTGTGGGGCAGGCAGGCCGCCTCGACGCGATTCAAATGCAGCGTGTCGAAGGCGAATGCCACGACTGCGCGCACGGCCGAGGTCATGAAGCCTTTGCCGGCGTATGGCTTGCCCATCCAGTAGCCCAGCGTCACCGTCTGCGCGACGCCCCGCTGGATCTGGCCCATGGTCAGACCACCGAGCAGTGTCTCGCCGTCCGCCGAGAAGACGAAGAACGGATAGCCGCTGCCATTGCGGATCTCGCGCTGGTAGCGACGCAGGCGCCGGCGGAACGCCAGCTTGGTGAGGTCGTCGGCAGGCCATACCGGTTCCCACGGCGCCAGGAACGACCGGCTCTCCTCGCGCAGGCGCGCCCACTGCGAATAGTCGGCGAGGATCGGTGTGCGCAGCACAACGCGGTCGCCGCGCAGCGTCGGGAAGCTCGCGTTGGGCGTTATGGAGCGCAGGAAGGCCATCGCTACGCCTCGATCGCCATGCGCGGTTCGCTCGGCGCGCCCAGACGCCGGCTGATCTGTTCGTGGCTCATCATGCCGTCGAGGCCACCGACGGCGGCGACGGTGGGAAAGCCCTGCGTGAAGACGGCTTCTGCAAGCCCGCGGACGTCATCGACGGTAATCGCGTTGACGCGCGCGACCAGTTCGGCGCTCGGGATATGCCGCCCGAAGAGAAGAATCTGGCGCGCGAGCTGCCCGGCGCGCGCGGCCGGGCTCTCGAGCGTCATCAGCAGGCCGGCGCGAAGCTGGGCGCGCGCACGATCGAGCTCGCGCTCGCTGATGTCATGCGCCGCGCGCTCGAGTTCGCCGAGCAGCACCGGCATCAGCTCGGCGACGTCTTCCGGCCCGGTCGCCGCATGCACGCCGAACATGCCGGTATCGGCGAATCCCCAGTGAAAGGCGTACACGGAATAGCAGAGGCCGCGCTTTTCCCGCACTTCCTGGAACAGGCGTGACGACATCCCGCCACCCATGATCGAGGCCAGCATCTGGGCCGTGTAATAGGAATCCGCCGTATAGGGACGCCCCTCGAAACCGACCATCACCTGCGTTTCCTGCAGATGGTCGCGCGCTTCGCGCGCATCGCCGCCGCGATACTTGGCAGGCGACGGCTTTGCGCCCAGCGTCGGCGACAGACGGCGGAGCTTCTCGGTCGCCAACGCGGTGAGCGCGTCGTGGTCGACGGCGCCCGCCGCAGCAAGCACCATCGATGGGCCGCGGTAATGACGCGCGAGGTAATCGCCCAGCATGGAGGGCGCGGTGTGCTCGACCGTCTCTGGCGTACCGAGGATCGTGCGGCCGATCGGCTGGCCGGGATAGGCTGCTTCGGTGAACAGGTCGTAGACGCGATCATCAGGGGCATCCTGTGCGGCGCCGATCTCCTGAACGATGACGTGCTGCTCGCGCTCCAGCTCGGCCGGATCGAAAACCGAATTGAGCAGGATGTCGGAGAGGATGTCGACGGCGAGCGGCACGTCGTCCTTGAGCACGCGCGCGTAGTACGACGTGGTCTCGACGCTGGTGGCGGCGTTCACTTCGCCCCCGACCGCCTCGATCTGTTCCGCAATATCGATCGCGGACCGTGTCCTTGTGCCCTTGAAGGCCATGTGTTCGAGGACGTGCGACAGGCCATGCTCGTCGTCGCGCTCGGACCGGGAGCCTGCCGCTACCCAGACGCCAAGCGCCGCACTCTCCAGGTGCTCCATCGGATGGCTGATGACCGTCAGCCCGGAAGGCAAACGCGACTGGCGAATGGTCATCGGCTCAGGCTTTCTCGGCGTGGGCGCGGGTTTTCGCCCGGATGTATTCTTCGACGGCCCGCATTTCGTTCGCAAGAGTAGCGTAGCTCTCGCGCTTCGTCAGGATGCTGGCAAACCCTTGCGGCAGTTGAGGTTCGACTCCCGCGGCAGCCTTTACAGCCGCCGCGAATTTCGCCGGGTGCGCCGTGGAGAGTGCAACCATGGGTAGGCCGGGCCGGGCAAGGCGGCCGGCTACCGCAATCCCGACGGCAGTGTGAGGATCGGGCAGGAATCCCGTTTCCCGGTAGGTTTTCCCAATAGTCGCGGCGACCTCGGCCTCGTCGGCCCGGCCCGCCTGGAAATCCCGCCGGATGGCGGAGAGAGCGGGCTCGCCGATGGTGAAGACGCCGCGCGACTGAAGCTCGCCCATCATGGTCCGGACGGCAGCGGCGTCGCGGTTGCTGGCTTCCCATAGCAGGCGCTCGAAATTGGACGAGACCTGAATGTCCATCGAGGGGGAGGTGGTCGGCATAACCCCTTGCACGTCGTAACGTCCGTTCGCGAGCGCGCGCGCCAGGATGTCGTTGACGTTGGTCGCGATGACGAGCCGCTCGATCGGCAACCCCATGCGCTTCGCCGCGTAGCCCGCGAAGATGTCGCCGAAGTTCCCTGTCGGCACCGCGAATGAAACCGGGCGATCCGGGCTGCCCAGCTCAGCCGCGGCGGTGAAATAGTAGACGATCTGCCCGATGATGCGCGCCCAGTTGATCGAGTTGACGCCGGAGAGAGCGAACTCACGGCGAAGCTCCGCTTTGCCGAACAACTGCTTCACGATTGCCTGGCAATCGTCGAACGTACCTTCGATGGCGACAGGGTGGACGTTGGCCGCGCCGGTCGTCGTCATCTGGCGCTGCTGGAAGGGCGACACGCGCCCCTTTGGAAACAGAATGAAGACGTCGACGTTCTGCCGGCCACCGAATGCTTCGATAGCGGCAGCCCCGGTGTCGCCCGAGGTCGCCCCGACGACGGTCGTATGTTCGCCGTTTTCAGCGAGCGCGTAGTCCATCATCCGCGCGAGGAGCTGCATCGCCACATCCTTGAAGGCGAGCGTCGGCCCGTGGAACAACTCGAGCAGATGCAACCCACTGTCGCCCAGCGGCCTGAGCGGGGCGACGTCCGGCGTCTCGAACGACGCATATGCCTCGCCGATCAGGCGGCGGAAGGTCACCTCGTCGAACGCGTCGCCCACGAAGGGCAGCATGATCCGGAAGGCCACCTCGACATAGGGCTCGCCGCGCAGGCTGGCGATCTCCGCCTTCGACAGATGCGGCCA
>DASZQY010000145.1:0-3382 GCA_035549395.1 Bauldia sp. | reverse complement strand
CCTCTCGTGGCCGTTCATTGCGCTGGCGTCGTTCGTTTCTTATGCGCTCTCGCACAACATCGGCGCCGCGCTGTTCTCCGGCGGCGTCGTCCGCTACCGCATCTACTCGACCAAGGGACTGTCTCTCGGCGAGGTAGCCGTGCTGGTCGCCTTCTGCGCCTTCACCTTCTGCCTTGGCGTGACCGTGCTCGGCGGGCTGATCCTGATCTCGCGCCCGGAAGAAGCGCAGAGATTCGTCCAGGTGCCGGCGCCGATCGCGCTGGGCGCCGGCGCAGCCATGCTGGGCGGGGTCGCGATCTATGTCGTTGGATCGCTGCTCCACCTCAAGCCGCTCACGATCGGACGCCTGACAATCACCTACCCGCGGCCCGAGATCGTGGTTCGCCAGCTCATCGTAGGCCCGATGGAACTGATCGGCGCGGCGGCGATCATCTATTTCTGCCTGCCCGAGACCAACAACCCCGGCTTCATCGTGGTGCTCGGCATCTTCCTGGCGTCGTTCTCGCTGGCGATATTTTCGCACGCCCCGGGCGGCCTTGGTGTGCTCGAGTATCTGTTCGTCACCGGCCTGCACGACATGCCGGCAGCGGACGTCCTCGCCGCACTCATCGTGTTCCGCGTGTTCTATCTCGTCGTGCCGCTGGCCGTTTCATTCGTTGTCGTGCTGCTGTTCGAGCGCTACCAGCTCGTCATGCGCCGGCATAGCGAAAGCGCGCCCGCGATCGCGGCGTCGCCGGCGGTGCTGCCGCGAGTCGCGCCGCCGACATTCGTTGACGGCTGACGTCCCCCTTAGGCAATTTCGGTCGAATCGATCCCGATTCCGAAGCCATCGAGGCCGATATAGCGGCGCTCGCGGCTGGCAATGAGGCGGATCGAACGCACCCCCAGATCCTTCAGAATCTGCGCGCCGACGCCAACCTCGCGCCACTCCTCGCGCCGCGCCGCGGTCGAGTTTGCAGAGGTCTTGGCGGCATCCCGCGTGCGCGAACTCGTCTCGGCAACGCCGACCGCACCCTCGCGAAGATATACGACGACGCCACGGCCGCCTTTGGCGAGCCGTTCGACGACAGCGTCGAGGCCGCTCTTGGCACCGAAGACATCGTCCACGACGGATTCGCGGTGGAGACGAACCGGGACGCCGCGTCCGTCGCCGAGATCGCCGAAGACGACGGCCAGGTGCTGCGGCGCATCGAACGGCGTGCGATAGGCAACCGCACGCGCCGGACCGGCGTTGGTCGCGACCTGCCATTCGCCGACGCGCTCGACGAGCTTCTCGCGCCGCTCACGCCACGCGATGAGATCGGCGACCGAGACGCGGATGAGCTTGTGTTGCGCGGCAAAGGCCGCAATCCCCGGACCGCGCATCACCGTACCATCGTCGTTCACCAGCTCGGCGAGCGCCGCCACCGGCTCAATGCCGGCAAGACGGCAGAGATCGACGCCAGCCTCTGTGTGTCCGGAACGGGTGAGGACGCCGCCGTCCTGTGCAATCAGCGGAAAGACATGGCCCGGGCGAACGAACTCAGTCGCGCCGGAATTCGCGTTGGCGAGAGCGCGTAGCGTGTTGCAGCGCTCGTCGGCGGAGATGCCCGTCGTGAGCCCGTGACGGAAATCCACCGAGACGGTGAAAGCCGTGCCCATGGGCGCCTCGTTGTCGGCGACCATCGGCGGCAACTGGAGACGACGCGCAGTCTCGCGCGGCATCGGCGCACAGACGATGCCGGTGGTATGGCGGATGATGAATGCGACCTTCTCAGGCGTCGCGTGCTGAGCGGCGACGATTAGATCGCCCTCGTTCTCGCGATCGTCGTCATCGGTGACGATGACGATCTCGCCATTGCGGAAAGCGGCAATCGCCGCGGCAACGCGGTCAAGGTCTGGGGTCATGCGAGGTCAGCTTCCAACCTGGCCGCGATGGCGCAGGAATTGATCGGCGAGCACGATGGCGAGCATGGCTTCGCCGATGGGGACGGCACGGATGCCGACACAGGGATCGTGGCGGCCCTTGGTCATCACGTCGACGTCCTCGCCCTGCTGGTTGACGGTGCGGCGGGGCGTAAGGATGGACGAGGTCGGCTTCACGGCGAAGCGCACGACGACCGGCTGGCCGGTCGAGATGCCGCCGAGAATGCCGCCGGCGTTGTTCGACAGAAACTGCGGGCGGCCATCGTTGCCCATGCGCATCTCGTCGGCGTTCTCTTCGCCGGATAGCGATGCGGCGGCGAATCCGGCGCCGATTTCGACGCCTTTCACCGCGTTGATCGACATCATCGCCGACGCGATCTCCTGATCGAGTTTGGCGTAGATCGGGGCGCCCCACCCGGCCGGCACGCCCTCCGCCACAACTTCGATCACCGCGCCTGCCGACGACCCTGCCTTGCGCACGCCGTCGAGATAATCGGCCCAGCGCTCGGCTGCCTTGGCATCGGGCGAGAAGAACGGGTTGCGCTCAACTTCCTCCCAATCCCATCTGGCGCGCTCAATCCTGTGCGGCCCGACCTGAATGAGCGCGCCGCGCACCGTGACGCCGGGGATGACCTTGCGGGCTACCGCGCCGGCCGCGACACGCGTCGCAGTCTCGCGCGCCGAGGCACGGCCGCTGCCTTTCCAGTCACGGATGCCGTATTTCGCCTGGTAGGTGAAATCGGCGTGACCCGGGCGGTACTTGTCGCTGATCTCAGCGTAGTCCTTGGAACGCGCGTCTTCGTTCTGAATCTCGAGGGCAATCGGCGTGCCGGTGGTCAGAAGTTGGCCGCCCTCCTCGAACACGCCGGACAGGATCTTCACGGTGTCGGGCTCGCGGCGCTGGGTGGTGAAGCGCGATTGGCCCGGCCGGCGCTTATCGAGGTACGCCTGAATCTCGGCCTCGGAGATGGCGATGCGCGGCGGGCAGCCATCAACCACGCAGCCGATCGCGGGCCCATGGCTCTCGCCCCAGGTCGTCACGCGGAACAGGTGGCCGAAAGTGTTGTGGGACATGGCAGATCGCCGCCGGAAGACGCGCGAACCTTCTAGGCAACGCAGGGGTAGGCGTCAAACCGCTGCGACAAGCCGACTACCGGAAGGCCAACCGAGTGGCTACGCTTAAAGCCACTCGCCCTTGCCCGCCTGCCACAGAAACACCCGGTCCTGCGGGAAATCCTCGGAGACCGAAGCCAGTTTGTCCAAGCCCAGCAGATGGGCGCGGAGCACGCGCCCGACGCCGCCATGGGCGACGACAACGGAAGAGCGCGTTACGGTCTCCAGCCAGCCGATGATGCGCACGGACAGCATGTGATAGCTCTCGCCGCCGGGCGGCAGATAGTTCCACTTGTCGGCGTGGCGCGCCCGCGACCAGCCCGGCTCGCGCAGCTCGATGTCGCGGTAGGTCAGGCCCTCGAGC
>DASZQY010000144.1:0-15759 GCA_035549395.1 Bauldia sp. | reverse complement strand
GCGTTTCGTCAGGTCGGCGCCCGAGATCGCGGCGTCGAGCGCCTCCTTCGCCAGGTCCTGCACCTCGCCGTCCTGCGGCCGCCGCCCGACGAGCAGGTCGAGATTGCCGATGATGACGGCGAGCAGGTTGTTGAAGTCGTGCGCCATGCCGCCGGTCAGGGTGCCGACGGCCTCCATCTTCTGCGCCTGGCGGAGCTGCGCCTCGATCTCCCGCCGCCGCGTGATGTCTTCCTCGATCGCGATGATGTGGGTGATGCGGCCGTCGTCGTCGGCCACCGGCGAGACCGTCGCCGAAACCGAGACCACCGACCCGTCCTTGCGCACGTTGCCGAACTCGCCGCGCCAGTCGAGGCCCGAGCGCGCCGTCGCCCACATCTCCTCATTGGCGCTGGCGCCGAGGTTGCGGAAGAACGGCTCGCGGCCGATCAGCTCGTCCGCCGCATAGCCCATCGCCTGCTCGAAGCCCGGATTGACGTACTCGATGATTCCGTTGGCGTCCGTGATGACGACGAAGTTGGCGCTCTGCTCGACCGCCCGCGACAGCTGGCGCAGCTTGTCCTCGACCGCCCGCCGTGCCCGCCGTTCGGTGGCCTCGCGCAGCTCGCGGTCGATGACCGAGGGCAGCCGCGCCGTCTTGCCTTTGACGAAGTAGTCCTGTGCTCCAGCCCTGAGCGCCGCCACTGCGGTTTCCTCGCCCATCGTGCCGGATACGAAGATGAACGGCGTGTCCTTGTCCACGGCGCGCACGATGCCGAGCGCGTCGACGCCGGTGAACGACGGCATGTTGTAGTCGGAGACGATGACGTCCCAGTCGCGCCCGGTCAGCGCCCGTTGCAGCGTCGCCGCGTTGTCGACGCGCTCGAACGTCGGCGCGTAGCCGCCGCGCTCGAGCTGGCGGATCAGCAGGGCGGCGTCGTCCTCGGTGTCTTCGATCAGGAGGAGGTTAAGCGGCTGCGCGTCGCTCATTGGTCCGCTTCGACTTCCTACGGTGGTTCGTTGAGCAGCAGCCAGTACAGGCCGAGCTGTTTTGCGGCTTCCAGGAACTGATCGAAGTCGACCGGCTTGCGGACGTACGAATTGCAGCCGAAGCGGTAGCCGTCGATGATGTCCTGTTCCTCGCGCGATGAAGTGAGAATGACGACCGGCAGCAGCCGCGTCCGCTCGTCGGCCCGGATGCGCTTGAGCACGTCGATGCCGTCGAGCTTGGGCAGCTTGAGGTCGAGCAGCACGACCGCCGGCCGCTCGCCGGCATCGCGCCCGGCGTGCGCGCCGGTGGCGAACAGATAGTCGAGCGCCTCCAGCCCGTCGCGCGCGATCGCCACCGGGTTGGTGATGCGGTTCTTGGCGAAGGCGCGCAGCGTCAGCGCCTCGTCGTCGGCGTTGTCTTCCACCAGCAGGATGGTCCGCTCGCTCATGCTCCGAACCTAGGCCGCAAGGGTAAAAAAGAAAGTCGCGCCGGCACCGACCTTGCCTTCCGCCCACACCCGCCCGCCGTGGCGGTCGATCACGCGCTGGATGGTCGCCAGGCCGACGCCGGTTCCGGGAAAATCTGCCTCCGAATGAAGGCGCCGGAACGGCTGGAACATCTTGTCGGCCAGCGCCATGTCGAATCCGGCGCCGTTGTCGCGGACGTAGAAGGCCGGCCCCTGCTCGACCAGCGTCCTGCCGATCTCGACCTGGGGATGGTCGGCCTTGCCGGTGAATTTCCAGGCGTTGCCGAGCAGATTCTCCATCACGATCTTCATCAGCCGGCGGTCGGCGTTGGCGGTGAGTCCGTCCTCGATGCGGACCTCGACCTTGCGCCCGCCCGCCGACAGGCCGGTCGCGATCTCGCGCGCCAGCGCCGAAAGGTCGATCGGCTGCGCCCTGAGTTCGGCGCGGCTGACCTGCGACAACTGCAGCATGTCGTCGATCAGCTCGCCCATGCGCTGCGCACCGCCGCGGATCCGCTTCAGGTAGTTCTGCCCGCTGGCGTCGAGCTTGTCGGCGAAATCCTCGAGCAGCGCCTGGCTGAAACCGTCGATGGCGCGCAGCGGCGCCCTGAGGTCGTGTGATACCGAGTAGCTGAACGCCTCGAGTTCCTTGTTCTTGCGCTCCAGCGCCGCCACCAGCTCGGCCCGCGTCTCCGCCAGCTCCTTGCTGGCGCGCGCGTCGGCCGCCTCCAGTTCCTTGGCCAGCAGCTCTTCGCGGATGCGCCGGTTCTCGTCCTCGAACTGCTTGCGGCGGATCTGGACGCGCACCCGCGCCTTGAGCACATCGAACTCGCTCGACTTGGCGATGTAGTCGTCGGCCCCGGCGCCGAATCCCTCCAGCATCGCGGCACGGTCGTCGCGCGCCGTCAGCATGATGAGCGGGATGTCGCGCATCAGCGCCGTGTTCTTGATGCGCCGGCAGGTCTCGGTGCCGCCGAGGCCGGGCATGATCAGGTCGAGCAGGATGCAGCCGACCGATTGCACCGCGAGCAGCTCCAGCGCCTCCTCGCCGGAATGCGCCGTCACCACGTCGTAGCCTTCGCCGCGCAGCGCCTCGGTCAAGACGTTGAGGTAGGTGATGCTGTCGTCCACGGCCAGGATCTTGTGCGGTCCGAGCAGCGTGGCGAGTTCGCCGCCCGGCCGCGCCATCGCCGCGGCGCCGCGCATCGCCGCCTTGAGGCGCGCCAGCACGACCGAGGTGTCGTCTGTCTTCAGCACGAAGGCGTCGGCGCCCGATTCGAGCGCGTTGAGCTCGGCGCTGCGGTCCTGCGACCCGGTGAGCAGCAGGCAGGGGATGCCGCGCAGGGCTGCGTCGAGGCGCACGCGGCGGATCACGGTCGCGCCGTCCATTTCCGGCAGCACGCCGTCGACGATGATCGCGTCCGGCCGCCTCAGCCCCGCGACCGAGAGCCCTTCCTCGCCACTCGCCGCCGTCAGCACGGCATAGCCGTCACTGTCGAGCGCCTCGCGCAGCGCTTCGCGGAAGGTCGGGCTGTCGTCGATGACCAGCACCGTCTGCCGGTCGCTCGCCACGCCCTGGCGTGCGCGCAGCAGCTCGCGCGCTTTCGCCACGACGTATTTGCGGTCGTAGGGCTTGCCCACGTACTCGTCGGCGCCGGTCTTCAGGCCGCGCACGCGGTCCTTGACCTCGGCCTCGGTGGAAAGCATCAGCACCGGCGGCGGAGTCTGTTCGCGCTGGCGCAGCTCCGCCAGGAAGTCGACACCGTCGCCGTCGGGCAGCAGCACGTCGAGCACCACCAGCGCCGCCGCCTTGCGCTCGACCGCTTCGCGCGCCTCGGCCAGCGTCCCGCACGGGATCGTCTTGAACCCGCTTGCCTCGAACGCCTCGGCGAGATCCATGCGCACCGTCAGGCTGTCGTCGACGATGAGGATGGTGTTGTCGCTCATGCCGCCGATTCCTTGGCGGCGTTGCGCCACACCGTCGTCAGCGCCGGCCCGATCTCCGGCAGCGGCAGGATGCGGCTGGCGGCGTTGAGCGCGACCGCCTGCGCCGGCATGCCGTAGACGATGGACGTCGCCTGGTCCTGCGCGATGGTGAACGCGCCGGCGCGCCGCATCTCGAGCAGGCCGGAGGCGCCGTCGCGGCCCATGCCGGTGAGCAGCACGCCGGTCGCGCTCGGGCCGAATTCGCGCGCCACCGATTCGAACAGCACGTCCACCGAGGGACGGCAGGAATGGCGTTCGGGATCGTGCGTGATTCTGAGCCGCCCTTCGCGCACGACGAGGTGCGTGTCCGGCCGCGCCATGAGCACGCGCCCGGCGGCGTTGGTGAACGGCTCGCCGTCCTCGGCGTAGGCGACGCGGTGCGCCGACTGCCCGTCCAGCCACTCCGCGAACGCTGCTCCGAACATCACGTTGATGTGCAGGACGAAGAGGATCGGAACGTCGAATCCCTCCGGGATCGACCTGAGGATATCGACGATCGCGCCCGGTCCGCCGGTCGAGGCGCCGATCGCGATGACGCGCGAGGCAGCCGGCGTCTCGATCGCCGGCGGCACCACCGGCCTGAGCGGCCGGCCGGGTGACAGGCGGCCGCGCGGATGGGTGATCACCTTGATCCGCGAGATCAGCTTGACGGTCGAAAGAAACGTCCGCTCCCAGGCGCCCGGCGGCTCTTCGCCGCTCGGCTTCTCCAGCACGTCGACGGCCCCGGCCGAGAGCGCCTCGTACGTCTTGAACAGCTCGCCGCGGTTTACCGACGAGGAGACGATGAGGATGGGCGTCGGGCAGAACGCCATGATGTATTCGGTCGCCGCCAGCCCGCTCATCTCGGGCAGCATCATGTCCATGGTGACGACGTCGGGCTTCATCGTCTGGCAGAGCTCGACCGCCTGCTTGCCGTTGTCGGCCGCCGCGATCACCTCGATATCGCGGTCCGAGCGCAGCACCTCGACCAGCCGTTCGCGCACGGTCACCGAGTCTTCGACGACGAGAACGCGGATGATTGCCATGTCAGCTCGTGAGCTCCCGGATACGCGCGAGCAGCGCCGCCTGGTTGAACTCGCCTTTGACGACGTAGTCCTGCGCGCCCGCGTCCCGGCCGCGCTGGAGATCCTCCGGCGCGTTGCGCGAGGTGACCAGGATCGCGGGCGTGTCGCGCAGCGCGTTGTCGGCACGGATGCGTTCGATGAAAGAGAAGCCGTCCATGCCCGGCATTTCGACGTCGACCAGAAACAGCGAATACGACTTGCGCCTGGCGACCTCGAGCGCCTCTTCCGCCGAGGTCGCGAGGTCGACGTCATACCCCGCCGATTCCAGGATGCTCTGCTCGAGCATGCGCGTGGTGAGCGAATCGTCAACGACGAGGACCGGCTTCACCCGCGCCGCCGGTTGTGGCGCCGGCGCGACGTGCGCCTCCGCCTCGCGCACGAGACGGTCGGGATCGAGCACCAGTTGCGGGTTGCCGTCGGCGTCGAGCGACGCGCCGGCGACGATCGCTGCCGCCGGCGCCAGCTCGGGGATCGAGCGATAGACCAGCCGCGCCGTACCGACGAGGCCGTTGACGCCGATCGCCGCCCGCCGTTCGCCGCTCGCCACCACGATCGCCGGTCCGACCGCCGCCCGTTCCGCCTCGGGCGTCAGCCAGCGCGCCAGCCGCACGAACGGGATGGCGCGTCCGTCGAACACGACTTCCTCGCCGCGCGCCGTCTGATAGACGTGCTGCGCCGCCGCATGCATGACGTGTGCGACTGCGTCGAACGGAATGCCGACGGTCATGCCGCAATCGACGAGCAGCGCCTCGGTTGCCGCCAGCGTCAGCGGCACCACCATCTCGAAGGTCGTGCCGGCGCCGGCTTCGCTGTTCACGGTCATCTCGCCGCGCAGCCGCTCGACCGCGCTCCGCACCACGTCCATGCCGACGCCGCGCCCCGCGACTTCGCTGATCTGCGCCGAGGTGGTGAAACCGCCCTTGAGCACGAGGTCCATCACTTGCGCTTGCGACAGAGCCTGGGCTTCGCTCGGCCGCATGCCGCGCCGTATGGCTGCCCGCCGCACGGCCTCCACGTCGATGCCGCGCCCGTCGTCGCGGCAGCGGAAGACGATCGCGCGCCCGCGGCGAATGACCTCGACGCTCACGCTTCCCGTCGGCGGCTTGCCGGCGATGCGCCGTTCGCTCTCGCTTTCGATGCCGTGCGCCACGGCGTTGCGCACGGTCTGCACGAGCGCCTCGTGCATCACCCTGAGCACATGCGAGTCGAGCCGCGTCTCGCCGCCGCTGCCGTGGAAGCTGACCAGCTTGCCGGTCGCCCGCGCCGAATCGGCCGCCGCGCGTTCCAGGAATGCGAAAAGACTGCCCGCCGGAACCAGCCGCAGCTGCTCGGCGGCGTCGTGCACCTGGCCGAGTTCGCGCTCCATGCGCTCGTGCGCCGAGGCCAGCCCGCGGTCGATGCCGTTGATCAGGTCGCGCAGTTCCTCGGCCATCGCCGCGAACTTGTCGCCGCGCACGCCGGGCGCGCTGCGCCGCACGGCCATGTGGTCCGCCAGTTGCTCCGCCAGGGCCCGCGCCCGGCCGGTGCCATCGACGGCCCGGCCGACGGCGCGAAGCTGCGCGTGGGTCTCCGTCACGCCGTCGAGCAGCACGTCGAGATCGCCGACCTCGGCGAAGACGGTGCGGAGATTATCCTGCTCCGCCGCAGCAGCCGGCGCCGCGGCTTCCGGCGCCGACGGCGTACCCGTCCTGGCGGCCTCGCCCGGTTCGACGCCGAGCGTGGCCAGCCCGCCCGCGATGCGGTCGAGCAGGCCGAGCACCGTGTCTATGTCGGCGCGCGGCGCCGCCCCTGGGGATTCGCGGTGCGGCGCCAGCGCGTCCTCGATCGCGTGTGCGTATTCCGCGATGTCCGGCCGGCGTACCACCCGCGCCGCGCCCTTCAGCGTGTGCGCCAGCCTGAGCAGCTTGGGCACCGTGCCCGCGCTGCCCTGCTCGAGCTCGAGGATGCCCTTCCCGAGCTGGTCGACCAGCTCGTGTGCTTCCACCCGGAAGTACTTGAAGGGATCCTGGACCATCGGCTAGGCCGCCGCCTTCGCCTGCACCAGGCGGAGCAGTTCGCCCGACGTCGATGCCAGGAGAGACGCCGTCTCCAGCGTCTGGCTCGTGCTCGCCTCGGTTTCGCGCGCCGCCTGGGTGACGTTGGCGATGGCGAGATTGACCTGCTCCACCGCCGTCGCCTGTTGCTTGGTGGATAGCTCGATCTCGCGCGCCGCTTCCGTCGTGGTCGCGACGAGGTCGGCGATCGCCTTGAACGCCGAGGCGACGTCACCGAACTGCCGCGAGCCCGTCTCCACCGCCTTCGAGCCGGTTTCCGTCGCCATGACGGTGGTGTTGACCGACGAGCGCACGTCGTCGATCAGCGACCGCACTTCCTTGGCCGACGATCCGACGCGGTCGGCCAGCTTGCGGATCTCGTCGGCGACGATGGCGAAGCGCTTGCCGTTCTCGCCGGCGCCAGCGGCCTCGATCGTCGCGTTGATCGACAGGATGTTGGTCTGCTCGGCAAGCTCCGCCACGATATCGAGCACCGCCCCGATCTGCTGCGATTTCTTGCCGAGGTCGACCATGTGGTTGACGATCTGGTCGACCTGCCGGCGGATGCCCTCGATCGACATCTGCGCCGTGTCGACGGTCGAGTCGCCGGAGCGCGCCGAGGTCGCCGTCTGCTCGGCGATTTGCGCCACGCGCTGCGAGCTCTCCGCGATCTGCCGCGAGGTCGCCAGCAATTCGCTGATCGTCGTCGCGATCTCGTTCATCGAGATCGTCTGCTCCTTCATGCCGCTGGCCTGCTGGTTCGCCGCCGATTGCAGCTCCGCCGACGAGCTTTGCACGTGGCCGACCGCGGCCCCGATCTGGCGGGTAAGCGAGCGCGTCAGGTAGACCGCGACGAACAGCGCCAGAAGCACCGCCGCGACGGCGATGCCGCCGATCCACATCTCGGCCTGCTGCGCCACCTTCGTCGAAGCGTCCTGCGATGCATTCAGCTCGTTCTGGCGGAAGGTCACGTAGTCCGTGATCGCCGCCGACAGCGTCGTGCCGATCGGCGTCACCTGGTCCTTGTAGGCGGCGAGCGCCGTCGCGATGTCGGTCCCGTTCTGCCGCAGCTGGGCGATCGTGTCCGTCGCCTTGTTGTAGTTGTCGTACTGGGCCGAGATGGCGTCGACCAGCTTCGCGCCCTGCTCGGTGGCTGCGTCGGCCTTCAGGTCGGCCAGCGTGTCGGCGAACGTCTTGCGCGTGTCCTGGAGCGCGTCGAGATCGTCCTGGACGCCGGAGAGCAGGTAGTTGCGGAAGCCCGACACCAGTTGCTGGCGCACCGTCTGCAGCTGCGTCGCCCGCACCATCAGCGGCCCGTCGACGTTGATCACCTTGTCCTTGCTGGTGACCACCGATTGCAGAGTAACCAGCGCGACGATCGCCATGATGATCGTCAGCAGCGCCTTGATGGTAAGGCCGATTGCAATCTTCCGGCCGAAGGTCCATTCGCGTCTCATGGGCGGGACTCCTCCTCTTAGCCTTCCTTCGGCATGCGCCGCCTGAGCGCAGCGATGACCGAGGGGATGTGAATGACCGGCCGCGGCGTATCCAGCCGCGCCACTTCGCGCACGGTGTCGCGCGTCTGGTCCTGATGCGGGGCGAGCACCGCGCTGTCCAGCCGGAGCTGCCCGTCGAACGTGTCGAAAGCGAACGCGACCGGCGCCTCTCGCGCGAGCAGCAGCCAGCGCAAATGCTCGGCCGGCGCATATCCCATCAGCACCGCGAGGTCGTAGACCGGCACCAGCGCGCCGCGCACGCCGGCTATGCCACGGAACTCGCGCATCGCCGTCGGCGCCGGAGTCACCTTGCGGTCGGCGAACAATCCCGCCGCCTCGCCCAGCCTGATCGCGAACCGGTGCCCCGCGAGGCTGAGCGCGAGCAGGTCGGTCTGCTCCGCCATCGCCGTCGCCGGCGTCTCGGCGAAGCCGCGGTCGAAGGCTTCGCGCAGCGCCCTGGCGCGGTCAGTCTGCCGGCCGTCGCCGGTCGCTAGAGCTTCGCCGCGCACCGTCTGATCTCCGATTGGCAAAGCGCGATGAGCGCGTCGCGCGTGAAGCCGCTGCCGAACAGCAGCAGGCGCGAGGCGTCCTCGCGCTCGAGCAGCGTGAGCGCCTGGTTGAGGGAGCGGCGCGCCGCGAAGAAGTCGCCGTCGCGCCTGAGCAGGATGCCGAGGTGCAGGTGCGCCATCGCAAAGCTCGGATCGAGGTAGATCGCGATGCGATAGTGGTTGGCTGCCGCGCCGCGGTCGCCGCCGTCCTCGAAGGACAGCGCCAGCACGTAGTTGGCGCCGGCGTTCATCTCGTCGATGGCGAGCAGCCGCAGCGCCGTCTCCGCCGCCTGGCGCGACTGCCCGCTGTTGGCGAGCAGCACGGCGCGCAGCAGGAGCACGTCGGGGTCGCGCGTCGAAGCCGGCGGCATGGCGTCGAGCAGGCTGATCGCCTCGGCGAAGCGCTCGCGCTGCAGCAGGTCGAGCGCCAGGCCGAGGTTCCACGTCGGCGCCGGCTCGGGGTCCGGCACCGCCAGGGCGGCCGTCGCCATGCGCTGGCTGAGCGCCGCGACGCGATCGCTTGCCCGGCCGATCGCGCCCACCCAGCTGTCGTCGACGATCGGCGGCGCCAGCGCCGGCGCCGACCACGGCACGGACGAGATGTCGATCTCGGCGGCCTCGCCGGCGTCGTCGGCCGTGCGGCGCTGATAGTAGAAGGTATCGTGGCTGTGACGCAGGTGGAACGCGCTGGACAGGCCGCGCATGGTCTCGGCGTGGCCAAGGAAAAGGTAGCCTCCCGGCGCCAGCGCCCGCGCGATGCGCGCCGCCGCCGCCCGCATCTGCTCGGGCGAGAAATACATGAGCACGTTGCGGCAGAAGATGATGTCGTAGTGCTCCGGCGGCCACAGATCGGCGTCGTCGACCGCGAGGTTGCGCTGCTCGAAAGTCACCATCGCGCGGACCGTCTCGTCGAGCACGGCCTCGCGGCCGATGCTGCGGAACCAGGCCTGGCGGACCTCGGCCGGCGTTTCGCGCAGCGCCCATGACGAGTAGCGCGCCGCGACCGCCTTGCGCAGCGCGGCCGGATTGGCGTCGACGGCGCGGATGCTCACCTGCCAGCCGGGCTCGCTGAACAGGCTGCGGAGCAGGATCGCCAGCGTGTAGGGCTCCTCGCCCGACGCGCAGCCGGCGGAAAGGATCCTGAGGCGCCGGGTCTGCATGTTGGCGCGCATGCGCTGCGGCACGGCGACGTCGCCGAACGCGCGGAACTGGTCGTTGTTGCGGAAGAAATAGGTCTCGCCGACCGTGAGCGCCTCGGCCAGCCCGCCGAGCTCGTCGCGACCGGCTCGCGATTCGAGATCGCCGACGTAGGCTTCCGCGGACATGCCGGCGATGCCGACGCGCCGCTGGAGCACCTCGCCCAGGAAGCCCAGCCGGGTGTCGTCGAACAGCAGGCCGAGCCGGCGGGTGATTGCCTCGCGAAACCGCTCGATTGTCTGGATTTCGGGGGTCACGACGCGAGCTTCGCTCCCGCCGTTCGCTCGCCCAGCCCCTCCGGTACCAGGCGCGCCGCCTGCAACACGAGGAAAAGTTCGCGGTCGAGGGCGCCGACTGCGGCGATCGCCGGAGCGTTGGCGTCCTCGATCAGCGGCGGCAGGCCCTGCGCCTGGCTGGCGCCGATCTCGCGTACGCCGAGCACGGCATCGACGGCGAGCGCAGCCTGGCGCGTGCCTGTCTTGACGACGACGAACCGTGTCGGGCGGCCGGGCGTGCCGCTGATCAACCGCGCCAGGTCGACCACCGGCATCGGCTGGCCGCGCACGATCGCAAGTCCGAGCACGAAGGGTGGCGCACCGGAAACCGGCTCGATCGCCAGCGGGCGAAACGTCTCGACCGTGCTTTCGATCGGCAGCGCGCAGACCGCGCCACCGACCCGGCAGATCATCGAAAGACCGGAGCTGCTGTCCAAGCCCTGCCCCTGGAATCGCGGTCACGCACCACCGCAACCTGTGGCAGTGGCCTGACCGATAGCTACAGCGGAACAACTTGACCGTCGGTTACCCGCCCACCCGAATCGGCCTCGCCCCATGGTGACGCCAATCGGCCTCGCAATCCAGTTGTTGGTTGTGTCAGCGCCGATCCGCTCAATTCTCAGAAGAATTGCGGAAAATTGCGGTTTACGGAACCCTAAGCCAAGGGCCTCGGCGGCGCGTGCCGTTAAGCAACGCAACCGAATTTCCGGCAGCAACCTCGGGTTAAGAGGTCAACGCCAATATGCCTGCGGAAAGATCAGCCGCCGGGCAAGCAACTGCAACTTCGCCATGACCGACACCAACCCGCAGCAAGGGCCTGCGGAATGTTTCATTGTTGAGGACAATCCTGCGGTCGCCCGCTTCATTGCGCGCGCCCTGAACGACTTCGGCGTCACGTCGGCGCAGTTCGGCAGCGTGCCGAAGCTGGCGGAAGGGCTGACGCACCAGCTTCCGAAGTGCATCTTCCTCGACATCTCGCTCGGCGACTCCGACGCCATCGACGCCATCCGCGCCCTGCACAACGCCGGCTTCAACGGCACCGTCCAGCTGATGAGCGGGTCCAATACCGGCCTGCTCGGCGATGTGCGCCAGGTCGGCGAGCGTCACGGGCTGCGCATGCGCCCGGTGCTCACCAAGCCGTTTCGTGTCGAGGCGGTTCGCGTCATCGTCGAGGAGGAGCATCTCGGCGGCACCCCGCATCCTCCTGCCGCCTGGGCTGAGACCCTGACCGAGCCGGTGAGGATCGACGGCGCCGCGCCCGAGATCGCGCTCGGCGAGGCACTGGCGAAAAACTGGATGGAGCTCTGGTACCAGCCGAAGTTCGAGCTCGGCCAGGGCCGCATGGTCGGCGCCGAGGGACTGGCGCGCGTCCGCCATCCCGAGCTCGGCCTGCTCTCGCCGGCGAGCTTCATCCCCAAGGCGACCAACGCCGAGCTCATGGCGCTCTCCGAGTATGCGCTGCGCACCGCGCTCCGCGACGCCGCCGATTTCGCCTTCCTCGGCCACGACATCCGCTTCGCCGTGAACCTGCCGGTCGAGGCCCTGATGACGTTGCCGATCCCCGCGATCGTCCGCGAAAGCCGGCGGCGCGGCGACGATTGGTCGGGCGTCATTCTCGAGGTCACCGAGGATCAGGTCATTCGCGATATTCCCGCCGTCCACGAGATCGCCACCCAGCTCCGCATCTACCGGATTGCCCTCGCCATCGACGATTTCGGTCTCGGCTATTCCTCGCTCGCCCGCCTCAAGGAGCTGCCCTTCGCCGAGTTGAAGCTCGACCAGAGCTTCGTCCAGAACTGCGGCACCGATGCCACCAACGCCGCGCTCTGCCGCACCGTCGTCGAGCTTGCCCACCGCTTTGGCGGCGCGGCGGTGGCGGAAGGCATCGAGACCGCCCGCGATCTTGCCGTCATCCGGCGCACCGGCTGCGACATCGGTCAGGGCTACCTGTTCTCGCACGCCATGCCCAAGGAGTTCCTGCTCACCCGCATGCTGGCGGGTGAAGCCGGCGGCTTCTTCGTCAACGTCTCGGATGGCAGCAGCAACTCGCCGGGCAAGTCGCGCCTGACGGCATGATCCAATAGTCACGTTTGACATATAATAACTGATGTCCTAAGCATCACTTTGAGCCGTTTCGGCCAATATGTGATGCCTCAGACATGATCACCGCCGCCCAGCTCAGAGCGGCCCGCGCGTTGCTCGCCATCGACCAGCGCACGCTCGCCGACCGCTGTGGTCTCTCCGTTCCCACCATTCAGCGCATGGAGGCGAGCGAAGGCGTCATTCGCGGCAACGTCGATTCCCTCACCAAGCTGGTCGACGCGCTGAGCGCTTCTGGCATCGAGCTGATCGGCGAGGGCGTGCACAGCCTCGCCGGAGGACGCGGCGTCCGCCTGAAGGGCCCGCCGCCCGCGGGCTAGCGCGATGCTCACCGGCCTCGCCCTCACGTTCGTCGCCGCCCTGCTCGCGATCGCACCGCTCGCCGTGGCGCTGCTCCGTACGCCGGTCGCCAGTTCGGTGACCTACGGCGCGAGCGGCGTCATCTCGCTGGCTCTGCTCGCCGTTGCGCTCGTCGCCCTCCTCGCCGGCACGTCGTCCGATGACGCCGTGGCGCTGCCGCTTGGCCTGCCGTGGATCGGCGCGCACTTCCGCATCGACCCGCTTGCCGCCGCCTTTCTCGTCATCCTGAACTTCGGCGGCGCCACCGCCTCGCTCTACGGCATCGGCCACGGCGCGCATGAGCACGACCAGGGGCGCGTGCTGCCGTTCTTCCCGGCGTTCCTCGCCGCCATGAACCTCGTCGTCCTTGCCGACGACGCCTTCACCTTCCTGCTCAGCTGGGAGTCCATGTCGCTCGCCTCGTGGGCGCTGGTGATGGCCCATCACCGCGAGGCCGAGAACCGCTTCGCCGGGCTGGTCTACCTGGTGATGGCGAGCTTCGGCACGCTCTCCCTCGTGCTCGCCTTCGGCCTGCTCGCCGGCACCGACGGTCACTACGCCTTCGCCGCCATCCGCGCCGCGCCGCTGACGCCGCTGTTCGGCGCGCTGGTGGTCGCCCTCGCCATCCTCGGCGCCGGTTCCAAGGCCGGCCTGGTACCGCTCCACGTCTGGCTGCCGCTTGCCCACCCGGCGGCGCCCAGCCACGTCTCGGCCCTGATGAGCGGCGTCATGACCAAGGTCGCGATCTACGCCTTCATCCGCATCGTCTTCGATCTGGTGCCGGCGCCGCCCGGAGCGTCGGATGCCTGGGCCGCGGCGGTCATCATCGCGCTCGGCGCGATCACCGCCGTGCTCGGCATCCTCTACGCCATCCTGCAGACCGACACGAAAAAGATGCTGGCCTACTCGACGGTCGAGAACGTCGGCGTCATCTTCGTCGGCCTCGGGCTGGCGCTCGCTTTCCGCGCCAACGCCATGCCGGCCGCCGCGGCGCTGGCGATGACCGCCGCCCTCCTCCACGCCTTCAATCATTCGCTTTTCAAGAGCGCCCTCTTCTACGCCGCCGGCGCCGTCCTCTCCGCCACCGGGCTCCGCGACATGGAGAAGCTCGGCGGCCTCATCCATCGCATGCCTGAGACCGCGTTCGTCTTTCTCGTCGCCGCCGCCGCCATCTCCGCGTTGCCGCCGCTGAACGGCTTTGCCTCCGAGTGGCTGACCTTCCAGGCGATCCTGCTCAGCCCGGCGCTCCCCGAATGGTCGCTGAAGCTGCTCGTCCCCGCTGCCGGCGGGCTGCTCGCGCTCGCTGCTGCCCTCGCCGCCGCCGCTTTTGTCCGCGCCTTTGGCATCACCTTTCTCGGCCGCGCCCGCTCGCCCGTTGCCGCCGCCGCATCCGAGACCGACCGCTGGTCGCTGGCCGCCATGTTCGCCGCCGTCGCGCTTTGCGTTGTGGCCGGGCTTTTCCCCGGCTTCCTCATCGACGCCATGGCGCCGGCCGTGACCGCCGCGGTCGGCGCCCATATGCCGGCGCAGATGGCGGCGCCGTGGCTGTCGCTGGTTCCCGTTGCCGAGAGCCACAGCTCCTACAACGGCCTCATCGTCTTCCTGTTCGTCGCCCTGTCCGGCTCACTGTCCGCCTGGGGTATCCACCGCCTGGCCTCGCGCGCCATTCGCCGCGCGCCGGCCTGGGACGGCGGTTTCCCCGACCCGAGCCCGCTTACCCAGTATTCCGCCGGCAGCTTCGCCGAGCCCATCCGCCGCGTGTTCACCCCACTTTCCGGCGCCGTCGAATCCGTCGAGATGCCACCGCCGGGCAGCACCGCTCCCGCCCGCTTCCGCCTGACGCTCCATGATCCCGCGTGGGAGTGGATCTACACCCCGGTCGCGACCGCCGTCGCCGCCATCGCCGACCGCCTCAACCCGTTCCAGTTCCTGACCATCCGCCGCTACCTCAGTCTCGTCTTCGCGGCGCTGGTCCTCCTGCTGCTTGTCGTCGCGGTGTGGGCCTGATGCTCAGCGCCCTCGCCATCCAGGCCGTGCAGATGGCCCTCACCCTCGCCGTCGCGCCGCTGCTCACCGGCGTCGTGCGCAAGGCCAAGGCCCGCCTCACCCGCCGCCGCGGCGCCTCCGTCTTCCAGCCCTACCGCGATCTGCTCCGCCTTACGCGCAAGGAGGTCGTGCTCGCCGACACCGCCTCGTGGCTATTCCGCGCCGCGCCCTATCTGATCTTCGCCGCGACCTGGGTCGCCGCCGCGCTGGTCCCGACTTTCGCCACCGGCCTCGTCTTCTCGTGGTCGGCCGATCTCATCGCCATCATCGCCCTGCTCGGCAGCGCCCGCTTCTTCCTCGCGCTCGCCGGCATGGACGTTGGCACCGCCTTCGGCGGCATCGGCTCCAGCCGCGAGGTCATGATCGCCTCGCTTGCCGAGCCGGCGCTGCTGATGATCGTCTTCACGCTGGCGCTGGTCGCCGGCTCGACCCAACTGTCCACCATTGCCGATGTCTTCAGCGCCGGGGTCGGCCTGCGCGTCTCGCTCGGGCTCGCACTGGTCGCCCTGGTCATGGTCGCCATTGCCGAGAACGGCCGCATCCCGGTCGACAATCCCGCCACCCACCTCGAGCTGACCATGGTCCACGAGGCCATGGTGCTGGAGTATTCCGGCCGTCACCTCGCATTGATCGAGCTCTCGGCCTTCCTCCAGCTTCTGCTCTACGTCTCGCTGATCGGCTGCCTGTTCCTGCCATGGACGCTGGCCGATGCCTCTGCTTCCGTGGGCGCCATGGCGGTTGGCGTCGTCGCCTGGCTGGCCAAGCTCGCCGTCGCCGGCTTCCTGCTCGCCGTGTTCGAAACCTCGATCGCCAAGATGCGCGTCTTCCGCGTGCCCGTGTTTCTCGGCGCCAGCCTCATGCTCGGGCTGCTCGGCGTGCTTCTTCTGTTTGTCACCCGGAGCAGCGTGTGATGTCCGGCCATCTCGCCTTCGACGTCTCCCACCTGCTCGCCGGCGGCCTCGTTCTGGTCAGCTTCATGCTGCTCTATCAGGACCGCCTCTACGCCCTGATCAACGTCTTCGCGCTGCACGCCATCGTGCTCGCCCTCGCGGTCGCCTGGCAGGCACTCGTCCAGGGCGCGCCCCACCTCTACGTCACCGCCGCGATCGCCCTCCTGCTCAAGGGTATCGTCATCCCCTTCGCCCTCCACCGCATCGTCGCCCGCCTCGGCATCCATCGCGAGGTCGAGACGGTGGTCGGCATCGGCGTCACCATGCTCGCCGGCATGGCGCTGGTCGCCCT